>JBJOKP010000107.1:0-7149 GCA_046046045.1 Pseudomonadota bacterium
TCCATGCCCTCACCGTGGGCCTGATCGGCAGCCTCACCCTGGGCATGATGACCCGCACCGCCCGCGGCCACACCGGCCGGCCGCTGCGCGCCGGCCGGGCCGAGGTGGCGGCCTACGGGCTGATGGCCGCCGCCGCCCTGCTGAGGGTGGGTCTGCCGCTAGCCTGGCCGGCGGCGACGCTTGCGGCCATCCATGCCTCGGCCACGCTGTGGAGCCTGGCCTGGCTGATCTATCTCTGGGTCTACACGCCCTGGCTGCTGCGCAGTCGGGTGGATGGCATGCCCGGCTGAGGATCGCGGCCACCCCGTCGGCCGTCCACGACCCGCCGGACGGCGGTGTGCATCCGGTGGATGACCCGGATGGCGTCGAATACATTTCGACAAATATAATTACGCTTCCATGCAGGTGTCGCCACGGCTGCAGCGCCTGCATGGTCAGTGCAAGAAGGTTTCAGGGGGGCGCCATGCCCCCCTGTTTTTTCCTCATGCCCAGCGCCAGCCCGTGATGCCCTTCCACCTTGCCCACCCTGCGGCCCCGGACCCCCTGGCCAGACACGACGCCGAGCCGGAGGGCGGCCGCCTGCCGTTCCGCCC
The DNA here is from genome assembly GCA_046046045.1 of Pseudomonadota bacterium. Lineage (GTDB taxonomy): Bacteria > Pseudomonadota > Gammaproteobacteria > Burkholderiales > Burkholderiaceae_C > Sphaerotilus. Next base: position 594 of record JBJOKP010000107.1, read on the forward strand.
GGCCGGACAGGTCAGCGTCATCATTCCGGCGCTCAACGAGGCCCAGCGCATCGCGGCCGTGGTGCGCCATGCCTGGTCCGACCCGGTCACGGCCGAGGTCATCGTCATCGACGACAGTTCCACCGACGACACCGCCACCCTGGCCCGGGCGGCAGGCGCCCAGGTGGTCACCAGCACCCTGCTGGGCAAGGGCGCCTCGATGCGTGACGGCGCCGGCCTGGCCCGTCAGGCCGTGGTCGCCTACCTCGACGGCGATCTGGCCGGCCTGCGCCCCGGGCTGATCAGCCAGCTCTGCGAGCCGCTGCTCGACAACCGGGCCGATTTCGTCAAGGGCGCCTTCAGCCGCGGCGGCGGCCGGGTCACCGAGCTCACCGCGCGGCCCATGCTGCAGGTCTTCTTTCCCGAGCTGGCCCACTTTGCCCAGCCCCTGGGCGGCGTGATCGCCGCTCGCGCCGACCTGCTGCGCAGCCTGCACTTCGAGGATGGCTACGGCGTGGACATCGGCCTGCTCATCGACGCCTACCGCGCCGGTGCCCGGCTGCAGGAGGTGGCCATTGGTCACCTGGAGCACGACCCCCAGCCGCTGCGCGACCTGACGGCCATGGCCAACGAGATCTCCCGGGTCATCTACGGTCGCGCCCGGTCTGCCGGCCGGCTGCACATCGACCAGATCGTGGCCATGTATGAACGCCAGCGCCAGGCCGCGGCCTCGATCGACTATGTCTACACCCGCCGGCACGGCCGCCGCCAGCTGCTGCTGCTGGGCGTGGAGGGCTGCATCACGCCGGGCAGCTATTTCGACAGCCTGGTGCGGGCGGCCGGCCTTCAATCCAGCTGGACCGCCTGGTCCGAGGCCCAGGCCAGGCGCAAGGCCGAGGCCGCGACAGGGACCGACGACGCGGCCGCCGCGCTGACCGGCGACGAGGGGGCGGACCCGGCGGTCGAGCGGGCACGCTTCTTCCGCTTCGTGCACCGCAGCCGCTTCGAGGCCGTGGCGCGTGAATTGCCGTTGCGGCCGGGCCTGATCGAGCTGGTGAACCAGGCCCGCCGCCTGGGCTTCATGGTGGGTCTGGTCAGCTCGGTGCCCTATGTGGCGACCGATCTGCTGCGGCGGCGCATCTTCGCGGACTTTGCCCTGTCCCCCACCTATGCCTTCCAGGACGAGGTCTGCACCGGCGTGCTGCATCCCAACGCCGCCTTCTTCGACGACGCCAGCCCCGGCGCGGCGCTGTCCGCGCAGGCCCAGGCACCGCTGGCGATGCCGATGCAGTCCCGCAGCGCGGACGCCGGTCAGGTGGTGCGCCGTTTCCGCGAGGATCCCGCCCAGCCGCCGGTGGCGCAGATCTGGGCGCTGGGCGCGCAGGCCGAGGACCTGCCCATGCTGCGTGCCGCCGACCGACCCTACTGCCTGATCGGCTCGCCGCTGGCACCGCTGGCGCAGTCGGGCCAATGGCGGGCCGGCTGCCTGTTGGAGCCGGCTGAACTGCTGCCCCTGCTGGCCCAGGCCACGCGCCTGCCGGAGACGACACCGTGACGCTGGCCGGGTACTGCCGGCGCTGACACTCGTGCCCATGGACCGCTCACCGCTGAAACCCCCGCCCCGCCTCGTCGGCCATCTGCAGCGCGAGCTCTCCGACTGGCGCCTGTGGCTGGGCCGGGGCCTGGTCATCCTGGCCGCCGCCGCCGCCGGGCTGGTGGTGGTCGGCTTCACCTGGCTGGCCGAACACGCCCTGGCGCAGTTCTTTCGCTGGCAGGGGGAATGGCACTGGGCGCCGCTGCTGCTGACCCCGCTGCTGACCGCCCTGGTGGTGTGGATCACCCGGCGCTGGTTTCCTGGCGCGGCCGGTTCGGGCATCCCGCAGGTGATGGCCGCCCTGGATCGCCAGACGCCCGAGGCGCAGCGCGGTCTCTTCGTCTCGCTGCGCCTGTCGGCGGCCAAGCCCCTCCTGGCCTCGCTGGGCCTGCTGGGCGGACTCTCGCTGGGGCGCGAAGGCCCTTCCGTGCAGATCGCCGCGGGGGTGATGGCCTGCGTGGGCCGCTGGCTGCCGCGCCGCAGCCAGATCACCGAACGGGGCCTGCTGGTGGCCGGCGGCGCCGCCGGTATTGCCGCAGCCTTCAACGCCCCGCTGGCCGGGGTGATGTTCGCCATCGAGGAGCTCTCGCGCCAGGTCGAGCAGCGCAACAGCGGCCTGCTGCTGGGCGGCATCGTGCTGGCAGGCCTGATCAGCATCTCGATCTATGGCAACGGGACCTACTTCGGGGTCATCCACGTCGGAGAGACCGGCTGGAGCCTGCTGCTGCCCGGCCTGGCCGTGGCCGTGGCCGCCGGGCTGGCCGGCGGCCTGTTCGCCCGCCTGCTCATCCAGTCCCTGGGCCTGGGCGGCGAGACACGGGTCGGCCGCTTCCGCCAGCGGCATCCCGTGGCCTTCGCCGCCATCTGCGGCCTGGCGGTGGCCCTCATCGGCCTGGTGAGCCAGGGCAGCACCTTCGGCAGCGGTTATGCCTCCACCCGCCAGCTGCTGGAAGGCGATGGCCAGACCAGCCTGCTGTATGCGCCGCTGAAGTTCATCGCCACCTGGCTGACCACCTGGTCGGGCGTGCCCGGCGGGGTCTTCGCCCCCTCGCTGGCCATCGGCGCGGCCCTGGGCCATGACGTGGCCGGCCTGATGGCCTCGCCCCACACGGCCGCCCTGATCGCCCTGGGCATGGCCGGCTTCCTGGCCGCCGTCACCCAGGCGCCCCTGACCGCCTTCATCATCGTCATGGAGATGGTGGACGGCCACGCCATGGTGCTGAGCCTCATGAGCGCCGCCCTGCTGGCCAGCGGCGTGTCCCGCCTGGTGAGCCGGCCGCTCTACCCCGCCCTGGCCGCCCTGCAGATGCGTCGCTTGCCGGTGCAGGGATCAGCGGGATACGCCGGCCAGCCGCCATCGTGATCGCCAGCCCGCGCCCGGCAAGGTCTTACATCTGGGCCAGCGGTATGCCGGCGGCCTGCTCATCGGCGCCGAGGAGCTGGATCAGCCGGTCGAGGTCGGCCTCCAGCCGGACCAGGGTGGCGGCGTCCAGCCGGGCCAGGGCTTCGGGCAGCACGCCGCTGAAGGGCCCCGGCGCCCGCGCCAGCACGGCCTGACCTTCGGGCAGCACCTCCAGCTGCACGGCGCGGCGGTCCGTATCGCTTCGCCGCGTGGCCAGCAGGCCTGCCTGCACCAGGCTGCGCACGAGATTGCTGGCCGTCGTCTGGTGCACGTCCATGGCCCGGGCCAGTGCGCCCACGCCCAGGCCGGGCTGGGCCGCCACCAGGCTGAGCGCCCAGAGCTGGGCCCCGCCCACCCCCGCCTGGCGCTCGACCTGCTGGAAATGGGTCTTCACCGCGTTGAACACCAGCCGGAAGCGCCGCAGCACCTGGGCTGCCGCCACCACCTGATCAGCCTCTCCGCCGGCGGATCCAGTGCTACCCGCCACAGCGGGCGGGGCAGCGGGCTCGGCAGCTGGAACGACATCGGGGGCTGGGTAGGCAGGCATGGCGGACGGCAAAGTCGCGGACCGCCGGATCCTAGCCCGGGCTCTTCAGGGCTCTACCATGGCCGACCTGGATCGCCCCTCTGCTGGAGACTGCGCCCCCCATGAACGACCTCGGCCGCCTCGAAGACCTGCCTGCCGACTATGTGGCCCGGCTGCGCGAACTCAACCTCGTGCCGCTCTGGCCCAGCCTGCGCGCCGTGCTGCCGCCGGGCAAGCCGCGGCCCCACACCCGGCCCACCCACTGGGCCTACGAGACCCTCAAGCCCCTGCTGCTGCAGGCCGGCGCGCTGACCCCCATCGAGAAGGCCGAGCGCCGCGTGCTGGTGCTGGCCAACCCCGGCCACACCCTGGAGAAGATGCAGGCCAGCGCCGCCATCTACCTGGGCATGCAGCTGCTGCTGCCGGGGGAATGGGCGCCCAGCCATCGCCACACGCCCAATGCCGTGCGCATGGTGGTGGAAGGGGAAGGCGCCTGGACCACGGTGGACGGCGAGAAATGCCCCATGAGCCGGGGCGACCTCATCCTCACCCCCACCGGCCTGTGGCATGAACACGGCCATGACGGCAGCGAGCCGGTGATCTGGCTGGACGTGCTGGACCTGCCGCTGATGTATTACCTCGAGGTGAGCTACCACATCAACGGCAGCCGCCAGGACGTCAAGACCGGCCACGGCGAAGACAGCTTCCGCCGCGCAGGCATCGCCCCCACGCCCATGTTCGAGCGCTCGCGCAAGGCCTACCCGCTGCTGCGCTACCCCTGGGCCGACACCCGCGCCGCCCTGCTGGGCCTGGCGGCCGACCAGCCGGCGCAGGAGGCGGTGCAGGTCACCTACATCAACCCCGAGACCGGGCTGGACGCTGAAAACGTGCTGGGCTTCCATGCCCTCATGCTGCGGCCGGGCCAGACCCTCACCCTGCCGGCACGCTCGCCTGCCATGGTTTTCCACCTCATCGAGGGCGGCGTGGACGTGGCCGTCGAGGGCCAGGCCTACACCCTGGCCGAGGCCGACACCTGCTGCGTGCCCGGTTATGTGCCGGTGACCCTGGCCAACCGGCGGGCGGAGGCGCCCAGCTTCGTCTTCATCGCCGACGAATCGCCCCTGCATCACAAGCTGGGCGTGTACGAGGTGCGTGGCTGAACGGCTGAACGGCTGAACGGCCTGGGCGACCCTGCCTTCCTCGCCGCGTTCAGGCCCGCCCCGCGGGCCTGAAGTTTTTTCAGCGGGCGGAGTAACCACGCCGCAGCGCCAGCACCCAGGCGATGATGGCTGGATGCCCCGGGACCCACGCTGGACCCGGATACGCCCAGCCGCCCCGATCGCCATCCATGCCCGCTTCCGCCGCCACCCTGCCCCGCCCGACCACCGTCACGCGGGTCTATTTCTTCGCCACCTGCGTGGTCGACATGATGGCGCCCGGGGCCGGGCTGGACGCCGTGGCGCTGATCCGCGCCGCCGGCATCGCGGTCGACTTCCCGCCCGCCCAGAGCTGCTGCGGCCAGCCGGCCCTGAGCAGCGGCTACACGGCCGAGGCACGGCGGGTGGCACGCGCCCAGCTGGACCTCTTCCCCACCGCCGGCCAGTCCATCGTCGTGCCCTCGGGCTCCTGCGGCGGCATGATGGTCCATCAATGGCCGGTGATGTTTGCCGACGAGCCGGCCCTGGCGGCCCGGGCCCGTGACATCGCCAACCGCGTGGTGGAGTGGAGCGCCTTTGCGCGCGATGTGCTCGGCCTGGCCCTGCCGCCAGGACAGGCGGCGCCGGCCGCATCGGCTGCAGCGCCCGGGCTCAAGCCGGTGAAGGTGGCCCTGCACACCTCCTGCGCCGCACGCCGCGAGATGGGCACCCACCGGCCCAGCGAGGCCCTGCTGCGCGCCCTGCCCGGGGTGGAGATCGTCGAGCAGGCACGCATCGTCGAATGCTGCGGCTTCGGCGGCACCTTCTCGGCCCGCCATCCGGCCATCTCGGGCGCCATGGTCAACGACAAGCTCGACGCCGTGCGCGAGGCCGGCGCCGAGGTGCTGGTGAGTGCCGACTGCGGCTGCCTGCTCAATCTCCACCATGCCGCCGAACACCGCCGCGAGACCCGCGGCGAGACCGATCTGCCGCGCTGCGTGCACCTGGCCAGCTTTGTGCGCGAGCGCCAGGGGGCGGTGGATGCGGCCCGCCAGGTGACGGATTGATCCTTCTGGCTGCCGATCCGCGCTTCGTCAACAGACTCCGCTGAACCCGCCCACAAGACCCGACCGCAAGACCCGACCACGATGACCCAGCCTGCCACCCCTCAGGGCTTGACCGCCGCCCTGCCCGACAGCCGCCCGGCGCGCCGCGCCATCCTGGCCGCCCTGCGCGGCCAGGCGTCGGCCGAGGACCTGCCGCGGCCGGACATCGCGCCCTTCCTGGCCGGGCCCTTCGGCCAGGGCGCGGGTGACGCGGCCGATGTCGCCGCCCTCATCAGCGCCTTCGAGACCTCCGCGCGTGGCTGGCGGACCGAGGTGGTGCATGCCAGCCCGGCGGACTGGCCGCAGGCCCTGCGTGGCGCGCTGGAGCGCCATGGCTGCCGGCGCATCGCCATCGGCGCGGCCAGCCCGCTGGAGCCGGCGCTGACCGAAGTGGCGCTCCAGGGCCTGGCGGTGCGCCGCTTCGACAGCGCGCTGCAAGGGGCGTGGAAGGGTGAACTCTTCGATGCCATCGACGCCGGCGTCACGGCGGTGGATGCCGGCATCGCCCACACCGGCACCCTGCTGCTGCGGCCCGGCCCGGGCGAGCCGCGCAGCCTCTCCCTGGTGCCGCCTGTCCATGTGGCAGTGCTGCGCAGCCGCCAGCTCCAGCCCAGCCTGCCGGCCGCCCTGCGCCATCTGGGCCTGATCGCGCCCGGCCAGCCCGAGGCCGCCCTGCAGACGCTGCCGACCAATCTGGTGCTGATCACCGGCCCGTCCAAGACCTCGGACATCCAGCAGACCCTGGCCTTCGGCGCCCACGGGCCCAAGGTGCTGGTCATCGTGCTGGTCCATGACCATGACGCGGCCTGACGC
>JBJOKP010000108.1:0-7143 GCA_046046045.1 Pseudomonadota bacterium
CGATGCCGCCCTGATGCGCCTGAGCGCCGATGGCGTCATCCGCGTGACACCGGCCTCGACTTGCGCCGACTTCAACAAGCCCGAGACCGGGGTCGCGCTGTTTTCATCACCCTCGACCAAGGACTACGGCTACCTCCACAACCGCCGGCTCGGCGTGATGGGCGAGGCCCCCGCCGGCCGGGTGTCCACCGAGATTGCCCTGGCTGGCGGCCAGCCCGTGGTGCTGTCCTTCACCCGCAACTGGGTGGAGCGGGGCACCGGCTACGTCTGCCAGGTCCATCACAGCCTGGTGCCCGAGCCCGGCGTGCACTATCAGCTGGAGGCCTCGCCGGTGTTTGCCGAGGGCAAGTGCCTGGTCGCGGTGTCCCGCCTCAGCGAACCCGCGGCCCTGGTCGTCACCGAGCCCGCGAAGCTCTGCGGTGCGCCCAGGTGAATCCCACCCGCCATTCCGAGGAAGGCCCATGCCCGGACCTGCACGCGCTGGCGCGCTCATCTACGCCAAGGATCTCGACCGCCTCTCGGCCTTCTACCAGGGCCTGCTGGGCATGCGCCTGCTCCTGGCCGATGCCTGGCACCAGGTCATCGAATCGGACGATCTGCAGCTGATCATCCACGCCATCCCGCCGCAGATCGCCGCGGGCATCACCCTCACCTCACCGCCCGAGGTGCGCGAGGAGCAGGCCATCAAGCTCTTCTTCACCCTGCCGGCCGGCGCCCAGCTTCCAGCCGTCGAGGTCCAGGTGCATGCCCTGGGCGGCGGCATGTTCGGCCCGGTCTACCCGGGACCGGGCTTCCAGGCCCGCAATGCCTACGACTGCGAGGGCAATGTCTTCCATCTGCGTGTGCCCACGACGCCCTGAAGAGGCCGGGCCTGCCTGACCGGGAGTCAGGGCTCAGGCCGACGCCGAGGCCGAAGCCGGCTGCACGGCGTGATCCCCATCCGTCCGGTGCCAGGGGTCGACGTGGGTCATGAGGTCGAGCACGCGGTGGTTGCCCAGCACGCGGCGGCGGGCCTCGACGGCGATGTCGTGGCCCTGCTCGACGGTGAGGGTGGCCAGCACCTCGAGGTGGGCGTCCACGACCACCAGGTCGCCCATCTTGCGGGTGCGAATGTCGTGCACGCCGCTCACGCCGGGCGTGTCCTCCAGGGTGCGGCGGATGGCGGCGAGTTCCTCGTCGTCCACGCCGCGGTCCATCAGGTCGTGCAGGGCGTCCCAGCCAAAGCTCCAGCCCATGCGGCTGACCATGAAGCCGACGATGGCCGCGGCAATGGGGTCGAGCAGGGGCCAGCCCATCAGGTTGCCGGCGATGCCGATGCCCACGACCAGGGAGGAGGCGGCGTCCGAGCGGGCATGCCAGGCATTGGCCACCAGCATGCTGGACTTGACCCGCGTGGCCACCGCCAGCATGTAGCGGAACAGCGCCTCCTTGGCCAGCAGGGCGGCGCCGGCCACCCACAGGGCGATGACATGCACCTGGGCCACCTCGGCGGGGTGCTGCAGCTTCTGCGCGGCCTGCCACAACATGCCCGCACCCACCATCAGCAGCAGCACGCCCAGCACCAGGGAGGCGGCGGTCTCGTAGCGCTGGTGGCCGTAGGGATGGTCGGCATCGGCCTCCTTCTGGCTGGCCTTGTTGGCCAGCAGCACGACGAAGTCCGCCACCAGGTCGCTGAGGGAGTGGATGCCGTCGGCCACCAGGCCCTGGGAGCGGGCGAGCAGGCCGGCCACGATCTGCACCAAGGTGAGCACCAGGTTCACCGCCACGCTCACCCAGGTGCTGCGGGCGGCCGCCGCGGCGCGTTCGGCCGGACTGTGGGCGGGTTCGTGGTCGTCGTCGTGGCGGTCGGTGTAGCGCATGAGCTGTCGTCGAGGCAAGGCGGTCTCGCCGGAATTGTCCGGCCTGCGCCTGAAGTCCTCGTGATCCCGCCGGGCGTGATCTGCATCGCGCCCGGGTGGACCGGTGCGGCATGGCCTGCCGACAGATTCATCTGGATCAGAGAGCCCTAAGAACTTGGGCGGACCATAGGCGACAGCGTGGTGACAGATCCACCGCGGCAGCCCGACCGGCCCCATGACCCGCCCGTCGACCCGCTTGCCACGGCCCGCTCCCAGCCATGCGCCCCACCGCTCCGATACCTCATCATGAAGTTGTCCCTGATCCGTTCCCTGTCCCGATCCGTCGGTCGCCATGCCGTCCTGCTGTCCACCAGCCTGCTGGTGCTGGGCGCGGGGCTGGCGCCGGCTGCCCAGGCCCTCACGCCGGCTGACATGCAGGCCGGCTACACCGTCCAGGCGGGCGGCAAGCCGGCCTCGGCCGAGCGCGGCCAGAAGTTCTTCACCAGCACCCATGGCAAGGAGTGGAGCTGCTCCACCTGCCACGGCGAGCTGCCGGTCAAGCAGGGCAAACACGCCAGCACCGGCAAGACCATCGCGCCCCTGGCGCCGGCCTACAACCCGGACCGCTTCACCAACACCGACAAGGTGGAGAAGTGGTTCCGCCGCAATTGCAACGACGTGGTGGGGCGCGAATGCAGCGCGGCCGAGAAGGCCGACCTGATCGCCTGGCTGCTGACCATCAAGCAATGAGCCGGGAGCCGACCATGACCCGACCTGCCCGCAACACCCTGGCCCGCAATACCCTGGCGGCCCTGCCCCTGCCCCTGGCCTTGGCCTTGGCCTTGAGCCTGGCGGCGCTGCCGTCCGCCCAGGCCCACCGTGGCGCCGATGACGGCGGGTCGCGCCGCGCCGCGCCCCCGGCCGTCTACACCCAGGAATGTGGCGCCTGCCATGTGGCCTATCCGGCCGGTCTGCTGCCGGCGGCTTCCTGGCAGCGCCTCACGGCCGGCCTGGGCAAACACTTTGGCGTCGATGCCTCGCTGGATGCGGCGCAGACCCAGGCCGTGGCCCAGTGGCTGCAGTCCCAGGCCGGCAGCTCGCGCCGGGTCTCGGCCGAGACCCGGCGCCCGAGGACCGCATCAGCCGCTCCCCCTGGTTCCAGCGCAAGCACCACGAGCTCTCGGCCCGGGTGTGGTCGCGCCCGGCCATCAAGAGCGCGTCCAACTGCAGCGCCTGCCATCCGCGTGCCGCCGAGGGCGACTTCGACGAGGACTCGGTGCGGGTGCCGCGCTGAGGCGCACCGCGCCTGTTCCCTCGCTCCGGTACCCCCCCAACCCCCTGCCGAGAAGACTTCCATCATGTCGACTCACTCTTCCTCTTCGGCCGCCGACGCGGCCGCGCCCGGCCGCCAGGTGCTGGTGTGGGACCTGCCCGTGCGGGTCTTCCACTGGCTCACCGTGATCTGTTTCGCCGGTGCCTGGCTCACCTCCGAGAGCGAGCGCTGGCAGCGCGTGCATGTCACCCTGGGCTACAGCCTGGCGGGGCTGATCACCTTTCGCGTGCTGTGGGGCCTGGTGGGCAGCGCCCATGCCCGCTTTGCCAGCTTTGTGCGCGGCCCGGCCGCCGTGCTGGGCTACCTGAAGAGCCTGACCGGCCCGAGGCCTGAACACCATCTGGGCCACAACCCGGCCGGCGGCCTGGCCATCCTGGCCCTGCTGGGTCTGGGCGCGCTGGTCACCGTCTCGGGCTACCTCAACTACGCCGACCTGGGCGGTGACTGGCTCGAAGAGGTGCATGAAACCGCGGCCAACCTGATGATGGCCCTGGTGGGCCTGCACGTGGCGGCCGTCATCCTGAGCAGCCGCCTGCACCACGAGAACCTGCTGCGCGCGATGATCACCGGCCGCAAGCCGGCCCAGCCCGGCGAGCCGGCCCCGGCGGTGCGACCGGCCCTGTGGCTGGGCCTGCTGCTGGCCGCGCTGGTGCTGGGCTTCTGGTGGATGCGCTTTCGCAACGGCCTGGTCTGAACCCGGCCTTGAGTGGACTTATCGTTGTCGGCATGCGCATCCTTCTTGCTGAAGACGATCCCCTGCTGGGCGATGGCCTGCGGGCCGGCCTGCGCCAGCAAGGCTTTCTGGTGGACTGGGTCCAGGACGGCCAGGCGGCCGAGCGCGAGCTGCGCCTGGGCGTCCATGCCGCCGCGGTGCTGGACCTGGGCCTGCCGCTGCAGGATGGGCTGGACGTGCTGGCCCGCATCCGCCGCGCCGGCCTGACCCTGCCCGTGCTCGTGCTCACCGCCCGCGACGCCGTGCCCGACCGCATCCAGGGCCTCAACCTGGGCGCCGACGACTACCTGATCAAGCCCATCGACCTGGAGGAGCTGGCCGCCCGCCTGCGGGCCCAGATCCGCCGTGCCCATGGCCAGCCCAGCGAACTGCTGAAGGCCCAGGAGGTGGTGCTCGACCCGGCGGCCCACAGCGTCACCCTGGCCGGCAAGCCGGTGACGCTCTCGCTGCGCGAATTCGGCGTGCTGCACATGCTCATGCTGGGCGCCGGCCGGGTGCTGAGCCGCGAGCAGCTGGAGCAGCAGGTCTATGGCTGGGGGCAGGAGGTGGAGAGCAATGCCATCGAGGTGCACATCCACCACCTGCGCAAGAAGCTCGGCCCCGGCCTGATCCAGACCGTGCGCGGCGTGGGCTACACCCTGCTGCGCGATGCCCCGCCCGCGCCGCCTGCGGCGTCCTGATCCCTCCCGCCCCCGCTCCCGCCCCGCCACGATGACGATGCGCCTGCCAGCCCGGCCCTTGCGCGGGCCTGCCTCGCTGCAGGCCCGCCTCATCATCGGCCTGCTGGCCCTGCTGCTGCTGGTGGGCGGCCTCACCGCCTGGAAGACCTGGCGCGAGATGCGCCATGAGCTCGACGAACTGCTGGACGGTCACTTGGCCCAGGCGGCGGCCCTGCTGGTGGCCCAGCAGCTGCGCGAGATCGAGGACCGGGCCGATCACGAGGACCGGGACGAAAGGGACCGCAAGAAGGACCGCGAGAAGGACGGGCATCGCACCTGGGCGGGCACGCCGGCCCCGGGCAGGCCACCCACCCGCGAGGCCGCCCGCAGCCTGAGCGTGGCCGTGCCGACGGCGTCGACGGCTGCCGACGATCTGCCCCCGGCGCTGGAAGTGCCTTCGCCGCACCGCTACGCGCCCAAGGTGGCCTTCCAGATCTTCCATGATGGCGAGCTCATCCTGCGCTCTGCCCTGGCGCCGCTGCAGCCCATGGCCGCGGCTGATGCCGAGCCGGGCGACTTCAGCACCGTGGAGATCGACGGCAGGCGCTGGCGCATCTTCACCGCCACCGGCTCCGAGCACGATGTGCGGGTGCATGTAGGCGAACGCATCGATTCGCGCGACGAGATCGCCTTTGGCGCCCTCTCGGGCATGGTCTGGCCCACGCTGATGGGTCTGCCCCTGCTGGCCCTGCTCATAGGCTGGGCGGTGCACCGCGCCACCGCGCCGCTGCGCCAGGCTGGGGAACTGCTGGCCGCGCGCGGCCCGCAGGACCTGGCCGCCCTGGACCTGCCCCAGGCCCCGGCTGAGATGCAGCCCATGCTGGCCGAGCTGAACCGGCTCTTCGCCCGCATCACCGAGCTGATGGAGAGCGAGCGCCGCTTCACCGCTGATGCCGCCCATGAGCTGCGCACCCCCATTGCCGCCATCCGCACCCAGGCCCAGGTGGCGCTGAAGGAGCCCGACGAGGGCCTGCGCCGCCATGCCCTGCATGCCACCCTGGCGGGCTGCGACCGCGCCACCCGGGTGGTGGAGCAGCTGCTCACCCTCTCGCGCCTGGAGGCCGGCGCCCAGCCGCCCATGCAGGGCGTGGACCTGATGGCCCTGGCCCGCCAGCTGGTGGCCGAACTGGCCATCCTGGCCCTGCAGAAGGGCCAGCAGATCGAGCTCGACCTGCCCGAGACGACGTCCGGCATGACCACACCGGCCTGCAGCGTGCAGGGTGATGCCACGCTGTTGGGCCTGCTGCTGCGCAACCTGGTGGACAACGCCATCCGCTACTGCCCGGCCGGCGCCTCGGTGCAGGTCAGCGTCGGCCGCGAGGCCGACGGCCACCTGGTGCTGGCCGTGGAGGACAGCGGCCCGGGCCTGGCCGAGGCCGACCTGGCGCGGCTGGGCGAACGCTTCTTCCGCGTGCTGGGCAGCGGCGCCTCGGGCAGCGGCCTGGGCTGGTCCATCGTGCGCCGCATCGCCGCCGTGCATGGCGTCGCGGTGCAGGTGCAGCGCTCGGCCCACCTGGGCGGGCTGGCCGTGGTCCTGCATTGGCCGTTGGCCTGAGCGGCCAGCTGCCGCGGCGGTGGATCCCACCCCGCTGCCGCTGAGGATCAACGCCTGCGGACATGGGCCAACCCGGTGCATGAGCGGGGCCTGCAGGGCCTGAACCTGGTGCATCGGCAGACCAGTCTGCACCGCCGGCTTGCTACGCCATCCGGCGTATTTCACGGAACAGGACGTCCGCCCACACTGGGTGCATCCGTTCACGACTCGCCGCAACGGAACACCCCGTCAGTTCACCCGGATACCCCCAGGAGCCCTGTTCCCATGAGCACTTCACGCCGCCAGTTCGCCCAGCGCATTTCGGCCGTCGCCCTCGGCGTCGCCGCCCTGTCGCTGCCCCTGTTCGCCCAGGCCGCCGACACCATCAAGGTCGGCATCCTGCATTCGCTCTCGGGCACCATGGCCATCTCGGAAACCGTCCTCAAGGACGTGGCCCTGATGACCATCGCCGAGATCAATGCCAAGGGCGGCGTGCTGGGCAAGAAGCTCGAGCCCGTGGTGGTGGACCCGGCCTCCAACTGGCCGCTGTTCGCCGAGAAGGCCAAGCAGCTGATCGACCAGGACAAGGTCGCCGTCACCTTCGGCTGCTGGACCTCGGTGAGCCGCAAGTCGGTGCTGCCGGTGTTCGAGGAAAAGAACAGCCTGCTCTTCTACCCCGTGCAGTACGAAGGTGAAGAGCTCAGCAAGAACGTGTTCTACACCGGTGCCGCGCCCAACCAGCAGGCCATCCCCGCGGTGGAATACCTGATGAGCAAGGACGGCGGCTCGGCCAAGCGCTTCGTGCTGCTGGGCACCGACTACGTCTACCCGCGCACCACCAACAAGATCCTGCGTGCCTTCCTCAACAGCAAGGGCATCACCGACGCCGACATCCTGGAGGAGTACACCCCCTTCGGCCATGCCGACTACCAGAGCATCATCGCCAAGATCAAGAAGTTCGCCGCCGAGGGCAAGAAGACCGCCGT
>JBJOKP010000109.1:0-7053 GCA_046046045.1 Pseudomonadota bacterium
GCAGGCGCCGGAGTTGCCGCCGCAGCGGTTGATTTCCTCCATGATGACCGAGGCCTCGGCCAGGCCCAGGCCCGAGCCGCCGTACTCCTGCGGGATGAGGGCGGCCATCCAGCCGGCTTTCGTGAGTGCGTCGACAAAGGCCTCGGGGTAGCCGCGCGCCGCGTCGATCCTGCGGTGGTACTCGTCCGGAAACTCGGCGCACAAGGCACGCACGGCATCGCGGATGTCAGCGTAGTTCTGGGGGCCGGTGGTGGGCATGGGTCAGCGGAGTAGCGGGGATGGGACGGGCTGCCTCAGCCGATCTCGGCCGTGGCCTGCATGGTGAGGTAGCCCTCGTGGTCGCGGCTCCACAGCTGCACCCGGCCGGCTGGGCCGTCCTGGCGGCCGCAGACATGGAAGCGATGGATGTCGAACACCGGCCGCAGGGCCTTGAAGTCGAAGCGCTTCACCACTGCCGTCGGGAACTGCCGGTGCAGCAGGTCCAGCAGCAGGGTGGCGATGAGCGGGCCGTGCACGATGAGGCCGGGGTAGCCCTCCACCTCGGTCACATAGCTCCGGTCGTAGTGGATGCGGTGGCCGTTGAAGGTGAGCGCCGAGTAGCGGAACAGCAGCACCGCATCGGGCACGATCTCGCGCTCGAACTCGGCACCCGTCGGCGCCAGCGTAGGGGGCGGCACCGGTGCGCCAGGGGACGGCGCGTCGCGGTAGACGATGTCGTGTTCCTCGGTCACCGCCAGGCCCAGGGCATTGGTGATCTCGTGGCGCACGGTGACGAACACCAGCGTGCCGCTGCGGCCGGACTTGATGTCCACCGCCTGGATGCGCGAGACACGCATGACCTCGTCGCCCACCCGCAGCGGCTGCAGGAAGTTGAGGCGCCCGCCCGCCCACATGCGGCGCGGCAAGGGCACGGGCGGCAGGAAGCCGCCGCGCCTGGCATGGCCGTCCGGCCCGATCTCGCTGGCGCGCGGCCGGGGCGTGAAGTAGAGCCAGTGCCAGAGCGGGCGCAGCACGCTGCCCGGCGGCACGGCCGCGGGCTCATGGTCCAGCGTGGCGGCCAGGGCACTCACCGGCGCGGCGGTGATGTCGTCGGCGCACTGCTCGCTGCGGCCTATCCAGGCGCGCAGGCTGCCGCGCAGGGTGTCCAGGTCCTGGTCCATGGCCGGCCCTGCGGTCTCAGACCGTGCGTCCGCCATCCACCGGGAATTCCACGCCGGTGATGAACTCGGCCTCGTCGCTGGCCAGATACAGCGCGGCGCGGGCGATGTCGATGGGCTGGGAGAGCCTGCCCATGGGGATGGTGGCGATGAACTTCCTGCGGTTCTCGGGCGTGTCGGGCATGCCCATGAAGCTTTCCAGCAGGCCGGTCGCCCCCATCACCGGGCAGATGACGTTGACGCGGATGTTGTCCGGCGCCAGTTCCACGGCCAGGGACTTGCTCATCAGGTTCACCGCGCCCTTGGAGCTGTTGTACCAGGTGAGGCCGGGGCGCGGCCGGATGCCGGCGGTGGAGCCAACGTTGAGCACCACGCCGCTCTTCTGCGCCCGCATGACGGGCACGGTGGCATGGATCATGTGGAAGATGCTCTTGACGTTGATGTCGTAGACCTTGTCGAAGGTGGCCTCGTCCACGTCCAGCAGCGGACCATTCCTGTGGGTCCAGCCGGCGTTGTTGACGACGATGTCGATGCGTCCGCCGAAGGCCTGGCGGATGGCAGCCACCAGGGCGTCGATGTCGGCGCGGCGGGTGACGTCGCAGGTCACCGCCAGGGCGTTGGCACCGAGCTGGCCGGCCACGGTGCGGGCACCTGCCTCGTTGATGTCGGCCACGGCCACCTTGGCGCCTTCGGCCACGTAGAGGCGGGCGATCTCGGCGCCAAAGCCGCTGGCCGCGCCGGTGACGATGGCCACCTTGCCTTCAAGTCGCTTGCTCATGATGGGAACTCTCCTAGTGATGGATGGGAATGTGGGCAACGCAGCAGGCCGGGCCGGCCCTGCGCGCCTTCACTGGCCGTGGTACTGCACCACGGTCTTGATGTTGGTGAACTCCTCCAGCGCCATGAAGCCCTTCTCGCGGCCATGGCCGCTCTTCTTCACGCCGCCAAAGGGCAGCTCGACGCCGCCGCCGGCGCCGTAGCAGTTGAGGTAGACCTGGCCACAGTGCATGGCCTTGGCCATGCGGGTCTGGCGCCCGCCGTCGGCCGTCCAGATGGCGGCGATGAGGCCGAAGTCGGTGGCATTGGCCAGGGCGATGGCATCGGCCTCGTCGTCGAAGGGCATGACGGCCAGCACCGGGCCGAAGACCTCGTCGCAGGCCAGTTCATGGCCGCGCGGCACGGCGCCGAACAGGGTGGGCGCCACGTAGTAGCCGCCCGGGGCCACGCCCTCGGCCACCCGCCCCTGCGCCAGCACCGGGATGCCGCTGGCCTTGGCGCGGTCGATGAAGCCCTGCACCCGCCTTTGCTGTCCGGCGTTGATGAGCGGGCCGCAGTCGCGGTCCATGGCCGGGGCGCCGGCGGCGCTCTGGGCGAAGCGTTCGGCCACCATGGCGACGAAGCGGTCGTGCACGCCGCGCTGCACCAGCAGGCGGCTGCCGGCCGAGCAGGTCTGGCCGGCGTTCTGGGTGATGGCCTTGAGCACGAAGGTGGCGGCACGCTCCAGGTCGGCATCGTCGAAGACGATCTGCGGGCTCTTGCCGCCCAGCTCCAGCACACACTTGAGCGTGCGTTCAGCCGCGGCCTTCTGCACCAGCGTGCCCACCTCGGGGCTGCCGGTGAAGCTGATGTAGTCGATGTCGGCGTGGTGGGTCAGCGCATCGCCCGCCTCCTCGCCCAGGCCGGTGACGACGTTGAGCGCGCCGGCCGGCATGCCGGCCTCCTGGGCGATCCGGCAGAAGGCCAGGGGCGTGAGGCAGGCATCCTCGGATGGCTTGAGCACCGCGGCATTGCCAGCGGCCAGCGAACCCACCACCGAGCGGCCGAACATCTGCGCCGGGTAGTTCCAGGGCAGGATGTGGGCGGTCACGCCATAGGGCTCGCGCAGCACCACCACGTGGAAGTCCTGCAGGTAGGGGATCTGCTCGCCATGCAGCTTGTCGGCCGCGCCGGCGTAGTACTCGAAGTAGCGCGCCGCCACGGTGATGTCGTTGCGGGCCTGGGCTATGGGCTTGCCGGTGTCGCGCGCTTCCAGCTGGGCCAGTTCCTCATGGCGGGCCAGGATGGCCTGGGACATCTTCATGAGGATGCGGCCACGCTCGGTGGCCGTGGTGCGGCCCCAGGCGCCGTTCATGGCGGCGCGGGCGGCAGCCACGGCACGGTCGATGTCGGCAGCCGTGCCGCGCTGCAGCTGGTCGAAGACCTCGCCCGTGCTCGGGTCGATGACGGGCAGGGTCTCGCCGCTGCTGCCGGCGACCCATTCGCCGCCGATGAAATGTTGTTGCATGGGATGCCCTCTGGGACAGACTGGGTGGAAAGGGAGGGGGGGGCGAAAACGCGCAGCGCAGTGTGCCCAGCCCTCAGCCCGGCCGGCAATTCACGAATGGCGAAGCAAGGCTTTGCAAGCCACGAAGCACCAGCCCCTCGGTGGCGCCTGGGCGTCCCCAGGCATTCGGGCAGGCATTCGGGCAGACAAACGACGGCCGGCTGAGCCAGGCGGACCAACATGAATGTCGTGCTGGCGGGCTAGCTCACGGCCTTCTTCCTGGCCACGGCCTTCTTTGCGGCGGGTTTCTTGGCAGCGGCCTTCTTTGCAGGCACCTTCTTCGCCTCGGGCGCCGGCTTGGGCCTGGGCAGTGGCAGGGCGGTGGCGGTGAGGGTGATCAGCTCGACCAGGCGCTCGCGGTCTTCCACCTCGGTGCCCAGCTGCCACCAGGGCTTGGAGCCAGGGTAGGGATGGCCGGGCCGCAGGGCCTCGCCCAGGGCGGCGCGGACGGCCTCGGTGGGCTTGAGAAAGACCTGGTTGTCACAGACCAGGGCCACCACCTTGTCGTCCAGGTAGAGGGCGTATTCGCCGAACATGCGATGCGCCCGCACCCGCGCGCCGAAGTGGCCGCGCAGCTGGTCGTCCAGCAGGTAGTTCATGAATCCGGGATCGGTGGCCATGTCGTCAGGCAAGCGTTGGTGATCGGGGACAGGCTCAAAGCCCGTCGGCGCTGATGCGCAGCTGCCAGAGCAGGCGTTCCTGGCCGGGCTGCTGGCTGCGGGTGGACAGCGTGCGGGCGCCGGGCTTGCCCGCGGGGCCTGCTTCGGGCTCGCCCAGGGCGGCAAAGGTGGACCAGCGGCCCATCGGCAGGCTGATCACGCTGCGCAGGCCGGTGGACTGGGCGGCGGGCATGCCCTGGCTGCCGGCGGCGGCGTCCAGGGCCTGGGCCTCCAGCGCCAGCTCGACCCGGGCCGGGGCACGGCCGCCCGGCCAGCGCGCCTTCACGGCCAGGGACTGACCGACCTCCAGCCAGACCAGGCGCTGCTTCACGGCCCGGGCCGAGCCGCCGCCCTGGCCACCCATCTGACCATTGACCTGGCCGCCCCCCTGCTGCGCCGCCGCCTCGGTCCAGAACACCGGCAGGCGGCGCTGGTAGCGGAACAGGCCCAGCTGGCCCTCCACCACCCTCACCTGCTGCTGGGGCGGCAGTTCGGCCGTGTGGCGGCGGGTGCTGAGGGCCTGGCCGCCGGGGCGGGCCTCGCCGCCCTCGGCCTCGGCCACATCGGCGGCCCGCACCACCCGCACCTCGACGATGAGGGGCCGGCCGGCATACCGCCCGGCCGCCTGGGCCGCCGCGGGCCGGGGCTGGCTGGTCAGCAGCAGGAGCAGCAGGAGCATCAGGAACCGCAGGACGACCAGCCAGGCCGCGCCCACGTCCGCCGGCCGCTCGTGGATCCCGCCGCGACCGGACCTCACGGATCGGTTCGGGGTCTGGGCAGGTCGGGGCGTGAGGGCAAGGGCGCGGTGCATGTGCCCATGATGCCTCGGCTTGGGGCCCGTGGCTGCCCGGGCCCGGGCACGGCTCTTGCGCCAGGGGATGGCAGATGCCGATGCATGCCCTGCCGCGGCAGTCCGCCCGTTCCGTCCTCCAACGATGCCTTGCCCACCATGACGCGCCCTGCCGACCTGCTGCCCCGCCGCTCTGCCCTCATCACCATCCTGGTCGCCATGGCGGGGAGCGCCTGCCTGACCCTCGCGCCGCTGCAGGCCCGCGCCCAGGCGGCGCTGGACACCATCCTGGCCAAGAAGCAGATCACCATCGCCATCCCGACCGACTTCCCGCCCTATGGCTTCGTCGGCACCGACATGGCGCCCCAGGGCCTGGACATCGACATGGCCCGCCTCATCGCCGCCAAGCTGGGCGTGAAGGTGGAACTGGTGCCGGTGACCAGCGCCAACCGCATCCCCTACCTGCAGACGAAGAAGGCCGACCTGGTCATCTCTACCCTGGGCAAGAACCCAGAGCGCGAGAAGGTGATCGACTTCACCGCCGCCTATTCGCCCTTCTTCCAGGCCGTGTTCGCCGCCAAGAGCGTCAGCATCAAGGCCCCGGCCGAGCTGGCCGGCAAGACCGTGGGCGTGACCCGCGGCGCCATGGAGGACACCGAGCTGGCCAAGGTCGCCCCAGCCGGCCTGGACGTGAAGCGCTTCGAGGACAACAACGCCACCGTGGCCGCCTTCGTCTCGGGCCAGGTGCAGGTGATCGCCACCGGCGCCTCGGTGGCCGCCACCTTCATGCAGCGCAACCCGCAGCTGGGCACCGAGATGAAGTTCGTGCTCAAGGACTCGCCCAACTTCATCGGCGTGGCCAAGGGCGAGGACAAGCTCAAGGCCAAGGTCAACGAGATCATCGCGGCGGCCAAGGCCAGCGGCGAAATCGACAAGCTGGCGCTCAAGTGGCTGAGCCGCCCGGCCGGCGACCTGCCGCAATGAGCCGCACCCAGGCCGCACCGCGCTGAGTCCCTTGCGCCTGAAGGACTGAACCGATGTTCGACTTCGCCGCCGTGCTGAGCGAGTGGCCGCTGCTGCTCGTGGGGGTGGGCTGGACCCTCATGCTCACCGCCCTGGCCACGGCCGGCGGCCTGGCCCTGGGCGTGGCCTGCGCCTGGGTGCGGGCCGAGACGCCGGGCGAGGCGGCTGTGCGTGCCGGCCTGCCGGCCTGGCGGCGCGGCCTGCACCGCCTGGGCGCCGGCGTGGTGGCGGGTTATGTGGAGCTGATGCGCAACACGCCCTTCATCGTCCAGCTCTTCTTCATCTTCTTCGGCCTGCCGGGCCTGGGCGTGCGGCTCTCGCCCGAGATGGCCTCGGTGCTGGCCATGGTGCTCAACCTGGGCGGCTACAGCGCCGAGATCGTGCGCGCCGGCCTGGAGGCCACGCCCAGGGGCCAGCTCGAAGCCGGGCGTTCGCTGGCGCTGAGCGAGGCCCAGCTCTTCCTCAGGGTGGTGCTGCCGCCTGCGCTGGGCCGGGTCTGGCCGGCGCTGGTGAGCCAGATCGTCATCGTCATGCTGGGCTCGGCGGTGTGCGGGCAGATCGCCACCCAGGAGCTGAGCTACGCGGCCAACCTCATCCACAGCCGCAACTTCCGCGCCTTCGAGGCCTCCATCATCGCCACGCTGATCTATCTGGCGCTGTCCATGCTGGTGCGCCAGGCCCTGGTCTGGGCCGGGCCACGCCTCGTCTTCGGGCATGTCGCCTCATCCGGGCGCTGAACCACTGCCGCCCAGCCACCATGGTCGAGTTCACCCTCGTCGACATCCTGCGCAACCTGCTGCTGGCGGCGCGCTGGACCCTGCTGCTTTCGCTCATCGCCTTCATCGGTGGCGGCCTGCTGGGCGCTGCCCTGCTGGCCCTGCGCCTGCTCAAGCGCCCGCTGCTGGCGAAGGCCGTGGCCGCCTATGTGGCCCTGTTCCAGGGCACGCCGCTGCTGATGCAGCTCTTCCTGGCTTATTTCGGCCTGGCCCTGCTGGGCATCGACGTCTCGGCCTGGGTGGCCGCGGGCCTGGCGCTGACGCTCTACACCAGCGCCTACCTGAGCGAGATCTGGCGCGGCTGCGTGGCCGCCCTCCCGCGCGG
>JBJOKP010000110.1:0-7026 GCA_046046045.1 Pseudomonadota bacterium
GCGTGGCCCGCACCCAGCTCGAGAACGGGTCGGGCCAGCAGGCCCGCCGCACCATCGAAACCCTGCTGGCCGAGTTTCCCCAATACGCCGATGCGCACGACCTGATGGGCCGCATGCACATCGACCTGGGCGACTTCGCCCAGGCCCTGGCCACCTACCGCCTGGCCGCCAGCATCACGCCGCGCAGCCTGACCCGCCTGCAGAAGCAGGGCGCCCTGGCCTTCTACATCGGCGACATCGACGAGGCCGCCGAAGTGCTGCACCGCGCCGTGCAGCTCGACCCGCACAACCGCCTCTTCGACCTGCAGACCCTGGCCCTGATCTGCCTGGTGGAATACGAACGCGGCGACGCTGCGGCCCTGCACCGCATGCACCGGCGCATCCAGGCCGTGCAGAAGCTGCACCCGGAAAGCGCCCGCCTGCGCCACCTGGTCCTGGTGGCCGACACCCTGGCCCAGGCCCAGAACGGTGACCTGAACGGCGCCCGCGCCAGCCTTGCCCACCTGGCCGATGAACGGCAGGACACCGACTTCGACGTCGAGGCGGCGAGCAATCTGCTCTCCACCCTGGCCCGCCTGCACCACCACGGCATCACCCATGACCAGGCGGTTGCATGGGCCCATGACCTGGGCCTGCGCTTCTGCGCCTCCAGCGCCGCCACCGAGCTGCTCTGCGGCGCGGCGCGTGACCACCCGGACATGCAGGCCGAACTGCGGGCCGCCCACGACGCCATCGGCAAGGTCTGCGAATCCGCCATGGACCTCAGCCGCAAGGGCCAGCCGCGGGAAGCCGTGCTGGCCCTGATAGCCGCTGCCACCCAGAGCCGCAATGCCCGCGAGCTCGATCTGGCCGACCGCCTGCTGCGCCACCACCAGTCGTCCATCGCCGACGCGCCGGCCTTGCGCCAGCAGATCCGCGAAGCCCAGCAACGCTACTGCAGCAAGGGCAGTCGCCTGCCGATCACCCACGCCGGCCGGGAGGCCGGCGCCCTGGCGCTGAACATATGAAGACTCGCGGCGCCGGCTGCGGCGCGTCAGCCCTGGCGCCCTTGAACGCACGGCCCTGGAGCGCCTTGCCCTCCATCGCCCTGCCCTTCAGGTCACCGGCGCCGGGTTGAAGAGCACCAAGGCGTTGTGCAGGCGGTGGCGCTCGGCCCAGGTGCGCTCGCCGCTGGCCACCCGCAGCATGAGCTGCACCAGCGCCCAGCCGGCCTCCTCGATGCTCTGCGCGCCGTCGGCGATCTGGCCGGCGTTCATGTCCATCAGGTCATGCCAGCGCCGCGCCAGCTCGCTGCGCGTGGCCACCTTGATGACCGGGCATTCGGCCAGGCCGTAGGGTGTGCCGCGGCCGGTGGTGAAGACATGCAGGTTCATGCCCGCGGCCAGCTGCAGGGTGCCGCAGATGAAGTCGCTCGCCGGCGTGGCGGCAAAGACCAGGCCGCGCTGGTCGCGCGCCAGCTTCTCGCCCGGCGCCAGCACATGGTCGATGGGGCCGCTGCCACTCTTGACGATGGAGCCCATGGCCTTCTCGACGATGTTGGACAGGCCACCGGCCTTGTTGCCGGGCGTGGTGTTGGCCGAGCGGTCGACCCGGCCGCGCTCCAGGTAGCGGTCATACCAGGCCAGTTCACGCACGATGGCCTCGGCCATCGCGGGCGTGGCGGCGCGGCGGGTGAGCTGTTCCACCGCGTCGCGCACCTCGGTGTTTTCGCTGAACATCACGGTGGCACCGGCCCGCACCAGCAGCTCGGTCGCCTGGCCCACGGCCGGGTTGGCGGTCACGCCCGAAAAGGCGTCCGAGCCGCCGCACTGCACGCCCACCACCAGTTCACTGGCAGGCACGGTCTCGCGCCGGCGCCGGTTGAGCCGCTCCAGGGCGGCTCGGGCGCGCTCGACGATGTGGTCGATCATGGAGGCAAAGCCCACATGGCCGGCGTCCTGCAGGCAGACGGTCTCGGGCCCGGCCTCGGCCGGCCGGTCATCGCGGATGGCAAGGCTGCCCGACGGCAGCAGGCGCTCGGGCTGCAGCTTCTCGCAACCCAGGCTCACCACCAGCACCTCGCCGCCAAAGTTGGGGTTCTGGCTGATGTGGCGCAGGGTGCGGATGGGGATGACCGCATCGGGCGCATCGATGGCCACGCCGCAGCCATAGCTGTGCTCCAGGCCCACGATATCGTCCACGTGCGGGTACAGCGGCAGCAGCTCGGCCTGGATGCGCCTGACCGCATGGGCCACCACCCCGGCCACACATTGCACCGTGGTGGTGATGGCCAGGATGTTGCGCGTGCCCACCGAGCCATCGGCATTGCGATAGCCCTGGAAGGTCAGGCCCTCCAGCGGCTCGCGCGGTGCGGCCGCCAGGGTGGCCATGGGCAGGCCGCTGAGTTCGCGCGCCGCGGGCATCTCCAGTAGGCGTTCATGCACCCAGCTGCCTGCCGCGATGGCCCGTCGCGCTCGGCCGATGAGCACGCCGTAGCGCCTCACCGCGGCGCCGGCCGGCAGGTCTTCCAGCGCCAGCTTGTGGCCCTGGGGCACGGCCTCGCGCAGCACGAGGCCGGCGCCGGCCACGCCATCCGGCAATTCAGTGCCGCCGGGCAGGCCGCCCTCGTTGGCGACGATGGCCACGTTGTCCGTGGCCTGCATGCGTATGGTCAGCGGCCGGGCCAGTGGACGCGGCGGCGTGGGCTCGGGGGTCTGGCTCATGGGAAGGGGAAGAAGGAAGTGCGGCTCGAAGCGATCAGTCCAGGGTGACCTTGCCCTCGCGCGCCACCCGCTGCCACTTGGCCAGCTCGGCGCGGTTGAAGTCGGCGAACTGGGCCGGGGTGTTGACCTGGTGCTGCAGGCCCAGGCTGTCCAGGCGCGACTTCACCTCGGGCAGCGCAAGGATCTTCTCCACCTCCTGGCCCAGGCGACTGACCACGGCCGGGGGCGTGCCCGCCGGGGCGTAGAGGGCCTGCCAGCTGCTCACGTCGAAGCCGGCCACGCCCGCCTCCTGCAGGGTCGGCACATTCGGCAGGGCCGGGGCGCGCTGGGCACTGGTCACCGCGAGGGCGCGCACCTTGCCGCTCTGGATGTGGGGCAGGGCCACGGTCACGGTCTCGAAGCTGCACGGGATCTGGTGGCCGATCACGTCCTGGATGGCCGGGGCGCTGCCCTTGTAGGGCACATGGGCCAGGTCGGCACCGGCCAGCAGCTTGAACATCTCGCCCGACATGTGCTGCGAGCTGCCCTGGCCGGCCGAGGCGAAGCTGATGCTGTCAGGCTTGGCCTTGGCCGCCACGATGAGGTCCTTCACCGTCTTGTAGGGCTGATCCGCCCCCACCAGCAGCACGTTGGGGATGCTGCCCAGCAGGTTGACCGGGGCGAAGTCCTTCAGCGCGTCATAGGGCATCTTGGTCCGCATGGCCGGGTTGATGGCATGGCTGGCAATGGTGCCCAGCAGCAGGGTGTAGCCATCACCCGGGGACTTGGCCACGACGTCAGCGCCCAGCACGCCGCCGGCCCCGGCGCGGTTCTCCACCAGCACGGTCTGCTTCAGCGCCTGCTGCAGCTTCTCGCCGATGAGGCGGGCCAGCACATCGCTGGTACCTCCAGCCGCGAAGGGCACCACCACCTTGATGGGCCGGGCTGCCGGCCAGGCGTCTTCGGCCCGGACGGCAGGCGCCAGCAGGCTGGCAACTGCACCCAGCAGGGTCAGGGCCAGCAGGGGACGGCGATGGATGGTGGACTCCTGGGTCATGGCGAGGTCTCCTAGGGGCGAGTGGCGACAGGGCGGCAAGCAAGCAAAGGGTGCACAGGCGGGGTACCCGAACCCGTGCCACCCATAGCACATCATGTTGTACGACGACATGCCACTTTAGTGCCACCACAGAGTCATCGATGACGGGGAAACCCGTGGTCATTCCTTCTCAGCACCTCTATCCACCCTGGTTGTATGATGACATCAGAACCTTACCGTCACCATTGACCAGGCGCCATGTCCGAACTCACCCTGCCCCGCCGCCGCTTCCGCACCCTGGCCCAGGAGCTGGTGGCCGCCCTGGAGGAGCGCATCCGCGACGGCCGCCTGGCTCCGGGCGACAAGCTGCCCACCGAGGCGGCGGTGATGGGTGAATACGGCGTCAGCCGCACCGTCGTGCGCGAGGCCATCTCGCGCCTGCAGGCTGCCGGCCTGGTGGCCACGCGCCATGGCATCGGCACCTTCGTGAACGACAGGCCGGAGGAGCCGGCCTTCCGCATCAGCCCCACCCAGCTGGGCACGCTGCAGGAGGTCATCGCCCTGCTGGAGCTGCGTATCGGCGTGGAGACTGAAGCCGCAGCCCTGGCCGCCCAGCGGCGCAGCGACGCCCAGCTTGCCGCCATGCGCTTGGCGCTGGACCAGATCGGCCGGGCCATCGAGGCTGGCGAAGACGCGGTGGCGGCCGATTTCCAGTTCCACCTCGAGATCGCCCGCGCGACCCAGAACAGCCACTACGGCCAGTTCATGGCCAGCCTGGGCGACCAGATCATTCCGCGCGCCCGCCTGGGCGGCGAGGAAAGCGCCGATGCCCGCAGCCAGCGCCTGAGCTTTCTGCGCCGGGTGAATGCCGAACACGAGAGCATCCTGGACGCCATCAGCGCCGGCGACGCCGACGCCGCCCGCGCCGCCATGCGCACCCACTTGAGCAACAGCCGGGAACGCCGCCGCCGCAGCCTGGTGACTCCGGAAGCCACGACGCCAAGCGCGGTCTGAACGCCCGGGCGAAGCCGCCCCGCCCTGCCCCTCCCCCCGCCCAGGGCCAGTCAGATCGCGCTTCGGCTTTCCCTTGCCGGTCTCCCGCATTCGCTTGTGATCTCACGTCATACGTTGTACGATGACATATCACTTGATCAACCCTCACCTCACCCCATGACCCCGCAAGACCTCAAGTCCGTCCTCGAATCCGGCCTGCTCTCCTTTCCGCTGACCGACTTCCATGCCGACCTCGGCTTCAACGCCGCCGCCTATGCCGACCGGCTGGACTGGCTCCAACCTTATGGCGCCTCGGCCCTCTTCGCCGCCGGCGGCACGGGCGAGTTCTTCTCGCTGGAGCCGGTGGAGTTCAGCCAGGTGATCCAGGTGGCGCTGGAGCGCTGCGCCGGCCGCACGCCCATCCTGGCCGGCGCCGGCGGCCCGACCAAGGTCGCCATCCAGTACGCCCAGGAGGCAGAACGCCTGGGCGCCCAGGGCATCCTGCTGCTGCCCCACTACCTCACCGAGGCCAGCCAGGCCGGCCTCATCGCCCATGTGCAGGCGGTCTGCCGCAGCGTCCGCTTCGGCGTGGTGGTCTACAACCGCGGCGCCTGCCGCCTGACGCCTGCCAGCCTGCAGGTGCTGGCCGACACCTGTCCCAACCTCATCGGCTTCAAGGACGGCGTCGGCGACATCGAGAAGTTCATCGCCATCCGCCAGACCCTGGGTGAACGCTTCGCCTACCTGGGCGGCCTGCCCACGGCCGAGGTCTTTGCCGGCGCCTACAAGGCCATGGGCTGCCCGGTGTATTCCTCGGCGGTCTTCAACTTCATCCCGCGCACCGCCATGGACTTCTACAACGCCCACGCCGCCGGCGACAGCGCTACCTGCGACCGCCTCATCCGCGACTTCTTCCTGCCCTACATCGCCCTGCGCAACAAGGGCGAGGGTTATGCCGTGTCCATCGTCAAGGCCGGCGCCACCCTGGTGGGCCACACCGCCGGCCCGGTGCGCCCGCCGCTCTCCGACCTGCTGGCGCCCGAGGTCGAGGAGTTGCGCGCCCTGATCCAGCGCCTGGGCCCGCAATAACGTCCTGGCACCCGACCAGCCCATCCCGCCCCCCTGCCTTCATTCGATCCGCCCCCAAGGAGACAACCCATGATTCGCCACCCCGCCCTGATCACCGTCCTACTGGCTAGCCTGGCCATGGCCGCGCCCCTGGCCCAGGCCGAGACCTGGCCCAGCAAGCCGGTCACCCTGCTCGTGCCCTTCCCACCCGGAGGCTCGACCGACACCATCGCCCGCGCCATCGGCCCCAAGCTGCAGGAGAAGTTCGGCCAGACCTTTCTGGTGGACAACAAGGCCGGCGCCACCGGCACCATCGGTGCCACACAGATCAAACGCGCCCCGGCCGATGGTTACAGCTTCATGGTCACCTCGCTGGGCCCGCTGGTGATCGCGCCCCACCTCATCAAGGGCGTGGCCTACGACGCCGGCAAGGACTTCGAGCCCCTCACCGTGCTGGTGCAGGCCCCCAATGTGCTGGTGGTGCCGGCCGCCTCGCCGCTCAAGAGCGTGGCCGATGTCATCGCCCAGCTGAAGGCCCAGGCGGACAAGATGAGCTTCGCCTCCTCGGGCAATGGCTCGAGCGACCACCTCACCGCGGAACTGTTCTGGCTGCAGACCGGCACCAGCGGCCTGCACGTGCCCTACAAGGGCGGCGCCCCGGCCATTTCCGACCTGCTGGGCGCCCAGGTTGACGCCTCCTTCCAGAACGTCAATGCCGTCCTGCAGCACATCAACGGCGGCAAGCTGAAGGCCCTGGCCGTCACCGGCGACAAGCGCTCCCCCGTGCTGCCCAATGTGCCCACCCTGGCCGAGGCCGGCGTGAAGGGGGCGGACGTCTATTCCTGGCAGGCCATCGTCGCCCCCAAGGGCCTGCCGGCGGACGTGAAAACGAAGATGGGCGAGGCCCTGCACGCCGCCTTGGCCGACCCCAAGCTGCGCCAGCAGTTCACCAGCATCGGCCTGGAGATCGTGGGCAACACGCCCGAGCAGTTCGCCGCCTTCCAGCAGCGCGAAAACGCCCGCTGGAAGCAGCTGATCGAGACCCGCAAGATCACGGCAGACTGAGCCCATGAGCATCGACACCCTGCGCGGCACCGCGCGCGACACTCCGCGCATCACCGCCCTGCGCGTCATCCCGGTCGCCGGCCGGGACGGCATGCTGCTCAACCTCTCGGGCGCCCACGCGCCCTTCTTCACCCGCAACCTGCTCATCCTCACCGACAGCGCCGGCCGCACCGGCGTGGGCGA
>JBJOKP010000111.1:0-7018 GCA_046046045.1 Pseudomonadota bacterium
GCTTCCGCCTGGTGCACGTGGTCTACGGCCGCGGCCGCGAGCACGAGAAGATCGAGGTCTCGACCTTCCGCGCCTACCTCGACGCCAGCGCGGCCGAGCAGGTCAGCGGCCAGGAGAAGAGCAGCCGCCGGGCGCTGGAGGACAAGACCCATGTGGTCGACGCCAGCGGCCGGGTGCTGCGCGACAACGTCTGGGGCCCGCAGGTGGAAGACGCCGCGCGGCGCGACTTCACCGTCAACGCCCTGTACTACGACCCGGTGCGCGCCGTGGTGGTGGACTATCACAACGGCATGGCCGACATGAAGCAGCGCCTGCTGCGCATGATCGGCGACCCCGAGGCGCGTTACCGCGAGGACCCGGTGCGCCTGATCCGCGCCGTGCGCTTCGCCGCCAAGCTGGGCTTCGACATCGAGCCCGGCACCCGCACGCCCATGCAGCGCTGCGCCGAGCTGCTGGCCGCCGTGCCGGTCTCGCGCATGTTCGACGAGATGATGAAGCTGCTGCAGACCGGCCATGCCCTGGCCAGCCTGGAGGAGCTGGAGAAGCAGGGCCTGCACCGCGGCATCTTCCCCCTGCTCGATGCCGTGCTGGACGATGCCCACCGCCACGACGGCCAGGAGCAGTTCATCCAGCTGGCCCTGGCCGACACCGACCGTCGCGTGACCGAGGGCAAGCCGGTCGCCCCCAGCTTCATGCTGGCCTGCATGTTGTGGCACGAGGTGCAGTCGCGCTGGCGCCGCATGCGCGAGCACCATCCGGCCGCCCCGGCCCTGCAGCAGGCCATCGACGCGGTGTTCGACGCCCGCATCGGCGACATCTCCGGCCGCGGCAAGCTGGCGGCCGACATGCGCGAGATCTGGATGATGCAGCCGCGCTTCGAGCGCCGCACCCCTTCCGGCGCCCTGGGCCTGGTGGAGCAGCCGCGCTTTCGCGCCGGCTACGACTTCCTGCACCTGCGCGCCCAGGCCGGCGAGGTGGACGCCAGCCTGCCGGACTGGTGGGTGGAGTTCCACGAGGCCAGCGACGAACGCCGCACCGCGATGCTGGATGAACTGCGCCGCAGCGGCCAGGGCAATGGTCCAGGAAATGGCCAGACAGGCAGCCGGCGCAGCCGGGGTGGCGCCAGCGCCGAGCGCACCCGCGACGACGGCTCGGGCTCACCGGCAAGGCCCGATCGCGCGGCCGCGGCCCCTCCCGATGCGGACGAGGGTGATCCGGCCGACGGCGCCGACACCCCAGGACACGGCGAGGCCGCGGGCCCGGATGCACCGGCCCGCAAGCGCCGCCGTCGCCGCCGTCGTCCGGCTGGTGAGCGGGGCACGGCTTCTGGCGATGACGGCGCAGGCGGCGACGCCGGCTGAGGCCTGGCTGCCGCGCCAGCGACCATCCCGCGCCTGTATCCGTCGATGAACAGCCCAACCTCCGCCCCGCAGCGGGCCTACATCGGCCTGGGGGCCAACCTGGGCGAGGCCCAGGCCACGCTGGAGGCCGCCTGCGCTGCCCTGGCCGGCCTGCCGCACTGCCGCTGGGTCGGCCGCTCGGCCTGGTTCGAGAGTGATCCGGTCGACGCCCAGGGGCCGGTCTTCACCAACGGCGTGGCGGCGCTGGACAGCACCCTGGCGCCCCTGGCGCTGCTGGATGCCCTGCAGGCCATCGAGCTGAACCACAAGCGCGAGCGGCCCTATCGCAACGCCCCGCGCACCCTGGACCTGGACCTGCTGCTCTATGGCGAGCTGGTGCTGGACGAGCCGCGCCTGACCCTGCCCCATCCCCGCGTGCACCTGCGCGCCTTTGCCCTGGCACCGCTGCTGGAACTCGCGCCGACCATCCGCCTGCACGGGCAGCCGGCCAGCGAATGGCTGGCGGCCATCACCGACCAGCCCATCCGGCGCCTTCCCGGCTGAGTGGGGCCGCCGCTGCCGGCCTGCACCCGACTTCCTTCACCCAGCCCGTCCATGTCCGCCCTGTTGTCGCCCAGCCAGTGGCCCATCGCGCTGCAGACCGTGCTGCTGCTGACCCTGGCCAATGTCTTCATGACCATCGCCTGGTACGGCCACCTGAAGAACCTGGCCGACAAGCCCTGGTACGTGGCCGCGCTGGTGAGCTGGGGCATCGCCCTGATCGAATACCTGATGCAGGTGCCGGCCAACCGCATCGGCGTGCAGCAGTTCAGCGTGGGCCAGCTCAAGATCACCCAGGAGGTGATCACCCTCTGTGTCTTCGTCCCCTTCTCGGTGGTCTACCTGAACGAGCCGCTCAAGCTCAACTATCTGTGGGCCGGCCTGTGCCTGCTCGGGGCCGTGTACTTCATCTTCAAGGCTTGATGGGCCCAAGGCGACATCTGCGGGAAAGTCCGGACGGATACACTCCATCGTCAAATTCGTAACGGCAGCAGTTGGCAAATCATCGGCCAGCGGGCTGCCGTTGTCGTGTTCCGAGCGGACCTTTGGAGGCCCCTGCACATGTTCGGCAAGCTGCTACCGCGCGAAGGCAATTTCTTCGAGCTCTTCGACGCCCACGGCAATCGCATCGTGGAGGGCGCCCGCGCCTTCCTCTCCATGATCCAGAACTACGGCGATCCGGCCCTGCGCGAGAAATACGCCGAGGAGGTGTTCGCCGCCGAGCGTGCCGCCGACAAGGTCACGGCCGAGGTCAACCGCCTGCTGCACAAGACCTTCATCACGCCCATCGACCGCGAGCAGATCCACTCGCTGATCAACGCCATGGACGATGTGGTCGACCTGCTGCAGGACGCCACCGAGACGATGCAGCTCTATGACGTGCGCAGCATGACCGAGGAGGTCATGCGCCTGGGCGACATCTCGGTGAAGTGCTGCGAGCGGGTGAAACATGCGGTGGCGCTGATCGGCCATCTCTCCAAGCCCACATCGATGGAGGCGGCACTCAAGACCTGCGAGGAGATCGACCGCCTCGAATCCGACGCCGACCGGGTGATGCGCGCGGCCATGTCCAAGCTCTTCCGCGAGCAGGAGGACGTGCGCGAACTGATCAAGCTCAAGGCCATCTACGAGCAGCTCGAATCCATCTCCGACCGCTGCGAGGACGTGGCCAACCTGATCGAGGGCATCGTCCTCGAGAACTCCTGATCTCCGGAGGCAGGCATGGACGCGCAGTCGACCTTCTGGGTCGCCGTCGTACTGGTGCTGCTGGCACTGGCCTTCGACTTCATGAACGGTTTCCACGACGCGGCGAACTCCATCGCCACCGTGGTCTCCACTGGCGTGCTGAAGCCGCAACAGGCCATCCTGTTCGCTGCCTTCTTCAACGTCATCGCCATCCTCTTCTTCCAGCTCAAGGTGGCCGCCACCGTGGGCAAGGGCATCGTGGTGGCCGACGTGGTGGACCAGCACGTCGTGTTCGGTGCCCTCATCGGCGCCATCGTCTGGAACCTGATCACCTGGTGGTACGGCATTCCGTCCAGTTCGTCGCACGCACTGATCGGCGGCATCGTCGGTGCGGTCCTCGCGAAGTCGGGCGGCGGGGCGCTGATCGCCTCGGGCATCTGGAAAACGGTGATCTTCATCTTTGTCTCGCCAGCCCTGGGCTTCTTGCTGGGGTCGCTGCTCATGGTGGCCGTGGCCTGGATCTTCCGGCGCGCCTCGCCGTTGCGGATAGACCGCTGGTTCCGGCGCCTGCAGCTGGTCTCGGCCGGGCTCTACAGCCTGGGCCATGGCGGCAACGACGCCCAGAAGACCATCGGCATCATCTGGATGATGCTGGTGGCCTCGGGCTTCGTGGCTGCCACCGACGCGCGTCCGCCCAACTGGGTGGTGTGGAGCTGCTACGCCGCCATCGGCATGGGCACCATGTTCGGCGGCTGGCGCATCGTCAAGACCATGGGCCAGAAGATCACCAAGTTGAAGCCCGTGGGCGGCTTCTGCGCCGAGACGGGTGGCGCCATCACCCTCTTCACCGCCACGGCCCTGGGCGTGCCGGTCTCGACCACCCACACCATCACCGGCGCCATCGTCGGCGTGGGCTCGACCCAGCGCGTGAGTTCGGTGCGCTGGGGCATAGCCGGCAACATCGTGTGGGCCTGGATCTTCACCATCCCGGCCTCGGCGGCGGTGGCTGCCGTGTCCTACGCCTTGTCCACCAAGCTGTTCTGAGCCAGCGCCCGGTCCGCCCGGACCGGGTCGAACGGCCGGCGC
This sequence comes from Pseudomonadota bacterium, assembly GCA_046046045.1. Lineage (GTDB taxonomy): Bacteria > Pseudomonadota > Gammaproteobacteria > Burkholderiales > Burkholderiaceae_C > Sphaerotilus. Next base: position 4,173 of record JBJOKP010000111.1, read on the forward strand.
CCGCCAGGGTTGCCGACCGTCCTGCGTCCAAGGCGTATGGCGCTGCTCAGCCAGCGATCTCGAAGTAGTGCTGCATCGCCATGGTGATGCTGGAGAGCAGCACCACCGCGCCGATCAGCAGCGAGAGGATCACGCCGATCACGTTCGCCCAGCCGCTGGCCGGTGCATCCGCCTGGCCCGGGTTGTGGCGCGCGTTCCAGGCCTCGTCGCTGGTCAGGCCGTTGCGGATGGCGCCCAGCAGGGCCGCACTGACCGACAACCCGCCCAGCGGGATCAGCACCCAGGCCAGGGCGTCGTCCACGCCCAGCGCACGCATGCGCTGCACGCCCATCACGCCCAGCAGGGTGAAGACCAGGTGCAGCCAGATCCACGGTTCAAGCGGGTTGCGGCGCAGGTAGAGGCGATCCAGGCCAAGGCTGCCGCCTGCCAGCGCCAGCCAGGTGGTGAGGGTCTTGGACTTCATCATGATCAGGCCACCTCCACCCCGGGTTGCCCTGGCGTGCCGCGCGGGGCACTGCCGGCGCCGGGACCCAGCGGGCGCTGCATCAGCACCACGTCCAGCCAGCGCTCGAACTTCCAGCCCACCGAGGCCATGGTGCCCAGGGGTTCGAAGCAGCAGGCGCGGTGCACGCCCACCGAGCCCAGGTTGGCGCTGTCGCCGATGACGGCCAGCATCTGCCGCGCCCCCAGGGCGGTGCAGCGCGCGATCAGCTCGGCCAGCAGCAGCCGGCCTGTGCCGCGCCGCCGGGCCGCGGGCGCGAGGTAGATCGAGTCCTCCAGCGTGTAGCGGTAGGCCGGACGGAGGCGGAAGTGGTTGGCATAGGCATAGCCGATGACCTCGCCGCCGGACTCGGCCACGATCCAGGGCAGGCCCTTGCCGGTGACATCGGCATGGCGGGCCGTCATGTCGGCCAGGGTGGGGGGATCGATCTCGAAGGTGCCCGTGCCTTCGAGCACGTTGGCCGCATAGATGCGGGTGATGGCGGACAGGTCGTCCACCGTGGAGGTGCGAATGAGCAGCGGAGGCATGGTGGACAAGTTTATAATGCGTGGTTTCGGTGCCGGCTGCTCAGCCCTCGTGGCTTACACAGCGCGTATCTGACGGGGCCGAGTCAGCGGGTGTGCCATGCCGGAACAGCTCTGGTGCGGAACACCCGGTTGCAGTGATCCGCTTGCCTGCGTGTCTCCTGGCGCGGTGGATCCGACACAGTTTCAGCATCCCCGACAAGGACTCCCCATGGTCGTGATCCGACTTGCACGCGGCGGCTCCAAGAAGCGCCCTTTCTACAACATCGTTGCCGCCGACAAGCGTGAGCGCCGTGATGGCCGCTTCCTTGAGCGCGTGGGCTACTACAACCCCGTGGCCGCTGCCACCGAGCAGGGCCTCAACGTGGCCTTCGACCGCCTGAACCATTGGGTGGGCAATGGCGCCCAGATGTCGCCCACCGTGGCCCGTCTGGTCAAGGACGCCCAGAAGAAGCTGGCCGCTCCGGCCGCCGCCTGATCGGGCAGGCTGGATTTCCAGCCCAGGCAACGGCGCACCGCGGTGCGCCGTTGTCGTTTCAGGGCCTCGCCGGCCCGCCTTCGTGCACCCCTGCCTGCACACCCCCGCACCTCCAGATCCCCGCCATGAGCCTGATGAGCCACGACGACGAAGACTTCAGCTGGCCCGACGATGCCGTGGAAGTCGGCCGCATCGGTGAGGCCTATGGCATCAAGGGCTGGTTCCACGTGCTGCCCTACGCGGCCGATCCCCAGGCCCTGTTCTCCACCAAGCGCTGGTACCTGCTGGCCCCAGAACTGCCGCCCAGCGCGGCCGTGGTGGGCCCCAAGCGCACGGCCACGGCCGGCGCCACAGGCGCCGCTGTCAGTCGCTGGCCGCGCCTCATGCGCATCAGCCAGGCCAAGGAACATGGCGACGGCATCGTCGCCAGCGCCCAGGGCGTGGAAGACCGCGCCGGGGCCGAGGCCCTGCGCGGTGCACGCATCCATGTGCCGCGCTCCAGCTTCCCGACCGCCGGTGACGGCGAGTACTACTGGGTCGACCTGATCGGCCTGGACGTGGTGAACCGCGAAGGCCAGACCCTGGGCCAGGTCACGCGCCTGATGGACAACGGCGCGCAGAGCCTGCTGTGCGTGGTCCGGCCGGTCAGCGCAAACAGCCCTGACAGCGGCGCCACCAACCGCACCGAACGGCCCAAGGAATTGCTGATTCCCTTCGTCGATGCCTTCGTCGACGGCGTGGACCTGGCCGCCCGGCGCATCAGCGTCGACTGGGGCGAGGACTACTGAGCACAGGCAGCCGACCCGCGGCCGCTCCACGTCACCATGCGCTTCGACGTCCTCACCCTCTTCCCCGAGATGTTCGACGCCGTGCTGGGCGTGGGCATCACCCGGCGCGCCTATGCCGAGGGCCGGGTGACGCTCAAGCCCTGGCAGATCCGCGACCACGCGCTGGACAACTACCGCCGCGTCGATGACCGACCCTATGGCGGTGGCCCGGGCATGGTGATGCTGGTCGAACCGCTGCAGCGCGCCCTGGCCGCCGCCCAGGCGGACCGCGTGGCCGCCGGGCTGGCGCCGGGCCGGGTCATCCACTTCAGCCCCGCGGGTGCGCCGCTCACCCAGGCCCGCCTGCAGGCCCTGGCCGCCGAAGGCCAGGGGGCGGTGCTGCTCTGCGGCCGCTACGAGGGCATCGACCAGCGCTTCATCGACGCCCAGGTGGACGAAGAGATCAGCCTGGGCGACTTCGTGCTTTCGGGCGGCGAACTGCCGGCCCTGGCCCTGCTCGACGGCGTGGCCCGCCTGGTGCCCGGCGTGCTGAACGACGCCCAGTCCCATCAACA
>JBJOKP010000112.1:0-6922 GCA_046046045.1 Pseudomonadota bacterium
TGCTGCTGCTGGGCGGCGGCGACAACGCGGTGGAGAACGCCCTGCACCTGGCCGGCCTGGGCCACCGCGTGACGGTGGCGGCCCGCCACTGGCGCGGCCAGCCCGGCCTGATGGCCAGGCTGCAGGCGCGCCAGGACATCGAGCAGTGGCGCCTGCCGGCCCTGCCGCGGCTGGCGCCCGACAGCGCGGCGCGGCCGCTCAGCCTGCTCTGGCCCGGCGAGGCCGGCGCCGAATCTGCCGGCCCGCTCTCCACGCCAGCCGACAGCCCCGAGCCCCTGCAGCGGCGCGACTTCGACCTGGTGGCGGTGCTCTTCGGCTTCGAGCCCGATCCCACGCTGCACGGCCTGGCCCTGGCGGCCCTGGACCGTGCCCATCACCCGGGCCTGGGCCAGTCGCCCCATGCCGGCGCCCTGGTCGAGGTGGCCGAGGCCGGCCTCTTCGTCGCCGGTGATGCCTCGGGCCGCTGGCACCCCTGCCTGCACACCGCCCTGGCCGATGGCGTGCGGGTGGCCAAGGCCGCCCAGGCCTGGAAGTCCGCCGGACCGCGGGCCGAGGTCGCCGCGTCGTCCGACAAGGTGTCGGACCCCAGCCCCCTCCATCCCCCCCGCCTGCTCAGGCTGCAGGGGCTGGAGATCCAGGCCAGCATAGGCTGGCTGGACCATGAACATGCCGCGCGCCAGGCCATCCGCCTGGATGCCGAACTGCGCCTGGAATCACGTCCCCTGCCGGACGACGACCTGGCCCATGTGCTGGACTACCGCCAGGTGCGCGAGCTGCTCATCGCCACCTGCGCCCAGGAAGGCCATACCCGATTGCTCGAAACCCTGGTGGAGCGCTGCGCCCAGCGCCTGATGCGCCTGCCCGGCGTGCTGGGCGTGCGGCTCTCCATCACCAAGCCTGACATCTTCGAGGACTGCCATGTTGCTCTCGCCACCGAACTTGGACGCTGGTGACCCCCGCGTCGCCCCCAGCGCCGACCCGAGTGCCGACCTCGGCACCGACGCCAGTGCCAGCCCGTCGGCGGCGGACGCTGCCGCCGCCCGCCGCAAGGCCCAGCACGAGACCAACAAGCTGAGCAAGCGCCTGCACCGCCAGGTCAGCGAGGCCATCGCCGACTACAGGATGATCGAGGCGGGCGACAAGGTCATGGTCTGCCTCTCGGGCGGCAAGGACAGCTACGGCCTGCTCGACATCCTGCTCTCGCTGCGCGAGCGGGCCCCCGTGCACTTCGACATCGTGGCGGTCAATCTCGACCAGAAGCAGCCCGGCTTTCCGGCCCATGTGCTGCCCGATTACCTGAGCCAGCTCGGCGTGCCCTTCCACATCGAGAACCAGGACACCTACAGCATCGTCAAGCGCCTCATCCCCGAGGGCAACACCATGTGCAGCCTGTGCTCGCGGCTGCGGCGCGGCATCCTCTACCGCGTGGCCGGCGAGCTGGGCGCCACCAAGATCGCCCTGGGCCACCACCGCGACGACTTCCTCGGCACCATCTTCCTGAACATGTTCTTCGGCGGCAAGCTCAAGGGCATGCCACCCAAGCTGGTGAGCGACGACGGCAGACACACCGTCATCCGCCCGCTGGCCTATGTGGCCGAGACCGACCTGGAGAAATGGGCGGCGCACCGCGAGTTCCCCATCATTCCCTGCACCCTGTGCGGCAGCCAGGAGAACCTGCAGCGGGTGCAGATCAAGAACATGCTGCGCGAATGGGACCGCAAGCACCCGGGCCGCATCGACAACATGCACCGCGCCTTCTCGCAGGTCGTGCCCTCCCACCTGCTGGACCGGAAGCTCTTTCCCTTCGAGACCATCGTGCCCACCGGCCTGGCCGATCCGGCCGGCGACAAGGCCTTTGACGAGGACGACGGCGAGGACGAAGGTTGCGGCAGCGCAAACGCCGCACCGGGCGGGAACACCGCGGTGGGTGTGCCCATCCAACTGGCCTGGAAGTAGGCTGCGGCCCGCGTGCGCTGGCGCAGCGGACCAATTTTTCATCCCCCGCGGGCGGGTCGCCCGCCTGCTGGAGCCCCACCATGGTCAAGCCCTCCGCCACCGCCCTGTGCACCCACCCGCCCGGCCCGGACCAGGCGCCATCCCGGATCGACGCCGGCCGGCGCCGCCAGCTCGGCCAGCTGCTCGCCCTGGGCGGCTTGGGCAGCCTGGGCCTGGCTGGCACGAGCCTTTTGAGCGGCTGCAGCAGCGTGCCGCAGATCAGCGCCGACGTGGCCAGCTTCGGCCGCTGGCCCGAAGGCCGTGCTGCCGGCAGTTATGCCTTCGAGCGCCTGCCCTCGCAGGAACGTGGCGGCGAGGCGCGCCAGCGCCTGGAGGCGGATGCCGCCGCAGCCCTGGCCCAGGCCGGCTTCCGCGCTGCCACGCCGGGTGAATCAGCCGACGTGATGGTGCAGGTGGGCAGCCGTGCCGGCCGGGTGCTGGAGGTCTCGCCCTGGTTCGAGTTCGGCTTCTCGGCCGGCTGGTGGGGTGGCCGGGTGCCGCCGCACTACCCCGGGCGCTGGGCGCCTTACCCGCGCCGCCGCTTCGTGGGCGTGGGGGCGGGCTTCGGGCCGTTCTGGGGCCCCTTCCCGCCGGATGCGCCACGCGACTTCCGCGAGATCGCCCTGCTGCTGGTCGACCGCGCCAGCCGCCTGGCCCTGCTGGAGGTGCATGTGCGCCAGGAAGCCGCCTATGTGAGCGAGGACAGCGTGGGCGCCATGTTCCAGGCGGCGCTGCAGGGCTTCCCCGACCTGCCCGAGGGTGAACGCACGGTGGTTGTGCCCTTCAGCCGCAAGGGCTGAGGTCGGGCGGAATCCGGACGAACGATGTGGGGCGACGGCGCGCTCAGGGCGCCGAGGCCGATCCACCGCTGCCAGCCGATGCCGGCAGATTGGCGGGAAGGTAGGCCCGCAGATCCTTGGCCCAGCCGCGCAGGCGGCGCACCGCCTGCTCATGCTGGGCGGCCGTGGTGCGCTGGTGCAGCTCGGCCACGAAGCGGCATTGCACCGCCTCCAGCCGGCGTCGCCAGGCCAGGGTGGCGGCATCCACCTCGGGCTGGCTGAGCTGGCGGGCCAGGGCCTCGCGGGCAGCGCCACGTGCCTCGGGCATGCGGGCACCGGCCACATCACGCAAGGCCTTGAGCAGGCGCTGCTGCTGGCTGAGGCGGTCGGCATACCAGCGCTCGCCGTCCCAGGGCGGTCCCTCGTCACCGCTGCCACTGGCGCTGGCGCTGGCCGTGCTGCTCAGCTCGGCCACCCGGGTGCTGATGTAGCGGCGCTGCTCGCCATCGAGGCGGCCATAGAAGTCTTCGGCATAGTCGAGGATGCGTTTGACGTCGGCCTCCAGGCGTTCGTCGGCGCGAGGCTGCAGATGCTCCTCGCGCCAGGTCTTGTTGGCCTCGGCCTGGCGCTGGGCGATGCGGTCGAGCTGGCGCGGGCTCAGGCCGCCGGCGATGTCCAGCAGGGCCGGCATCAGGGGCTCAAGGTAGCGCGGCCGGCGCGCCCGCACCTCGTCGAGCGCGGCGCAGACGCTGCGCGCCTCCAGCTCGGGCTGGCGCAGCAGCTCGGCGCTGCGCTCCAGCAGGGCGATGTCCTCGGCCAGGGCGGCGCGTCGGTGCCAGGCCGCCCAGTCCTGCAGGGCGGCCTTGGCCAGGCGGGACTGCTCGGCATCGAAGTCCACGTACCGGTCGGCCCACCAGTAGGCCAGCGTCGGCGCTTGGCCATAGGCCAGGCCCAGGGTGCTGCAGCCGCTGGCCAGCAAGCAGGCGCCCAGGCCAGCCAGCAGCGCGACAAGGCGTCGGCCGCGAAATGCTGGTGCGCCGCTTGTCACGCCCCGCGCTGGCGCCAGTTCTGCGCGGGAGGGGCTGCGGATAATCCGCGCCGTCCCGATGAACCGATACACCGCCCGCCCGAGCAGGCCGGCGGGACCACCAAGGAAACTGCGCATGTTGTTGCTTGATGTCGTGATCATGGCCGCCGGCAAGGGCACCCGCATGCGTTCGGCCCGGCCCAAGGTGCTGCATCGGCTGGCCGGTCTGCCCCTATTGCAGCACGTGCTGCAGACCGGGCGTGAGCTGGGGGCCACCCGCCTCATCACCATCACCGGCCATGGCGCCGAGCAGGTCGAGGCCGCCATGCGCAGCGCCCTGCCCGAGCTGCCCCTGGCCTTTGTGCGCCAGGAGCCGCAGCTGGGCACAGGCCATGCCGTGCAGCAGGCCGTGCCGGCCCTCTCCGACGCGGAAGAAGACCAGGGCGTCACCCTCATCCTCAACGGCGACGTGCCCCTGGTGCGGGCCGACACCGCCCGCGCCCTGGTGGCGGCCTGCGGCGGCAGCCGCCTGGCCCTGCTCACCGTGCTGCTGGACGACCCCAGCGGCTACGGCCGCATCCTGCGCCGCGATCACACCGAGGCCGACGGCAGCGTGAGCAGCGAGGTGCTGGGCATCATCGAGCACAAGGACGCCACGGCCGAGCAGCGCCAGATCCGCGAGGGCTACACCGGCATGATGGCCGTGCCCACCGCCTGGCTGAAGCGCTGGCTGGCCCGCCTCACCAACCACAACGCCCAGGGCGAGTACTACCTGACCGACATCGTCGCCATGGCCGTGGCCGACGGCGTGCCGGTCACCGCCACCCTGGCCGCCAGCGAGACCGAGGTGCTGGGCGTCAACAGCCCCCTGCAACTGGCCGACCTTGAGCGCCGCTACCAGCGCAGCCGCGCCGAGGCCCTGCTCGAGGCCGGCGTGCGCCTGGCCGACCCGGCCCGCTTCGACGTGCGTGGCACGCTGGACTGCGGCCGCGACGTGGAGATCGACGTCAACTGCGTCTTCGAGGGCAGCGTCAGCCTGGGCGACGAGGTGCACATCGGCGCCAACTGCGTGATCCGCAACGCCCGCATCGGCGCCGGCGCGGTCATCCATCCGTTCACCCACATCGACGGCGACCAGGACGGCGCCAGCGTGGGCGAAGGCTCGCTCATCGGCCCCTTCGCCCGCCTGCGCCCCGGCGCCCGGCTGGGCCGCGAGGTCCACATCGGCAACTTCGTCGAGGTCAAGAACTCCACCCTGGCCGACGGCGCCAAGGCCAACCATCTGGCCTACCTGGGCGACGCCACCGTGGGTGAACGCGTCAACTACGGCGCCGGCAGCATCACCGCCAACTACGACGGCGCCAACAAGCACCGCACGGTGATCGGCGCCGACGTGCACATCGGCAGCAACTGCGTGCTGGTCGCCCCCGTGGCCCTGGGCGCCGGCGCCACCGTGGGCGGCGGCTCCACCATCACCAAGGACGTGCCGGCCGGCGCCCTGGCAGTGGGCCGCGGCAAGCAGGTGGCCATCGAGGGGTGGCAGAGGCCCAAGAAGGCGGCCAAGAAAGCCTGAGCGGGGACCCGCTCCGGTCCCGATCCCGGTTCCAGCCTGCGGGAAGGCCGGCGGCGCCTCCCAAGGAAACGCCGGGCCGCCCCAGGTTGCCCTGTCCCCCGCGAGGGGCGGGCTGGACGCAGCCCCGCCCCGGGGGCGCTCAGGCGCCGCCCGGCAGGACCACCTCCAGCCCCACCTTGCCGCGCTTGACGCTGAAGAAGCAGCGCACGTTGCGCACATTGGTGTCGGCGTTGAAGAGGCGCTGGGCCAGGGCCTGGTAGGCCGGCATGTCGGCCACCTGGCAGATGAGCACGAAGTCCGGCCCGCCCTGGGTGCGGTAGCACTGCTGCACGCCCGGGTCGGCCACGGCGCGGGCCTCGAAATGGGCCAGCTTCTCGGCGGCCTGCTGGTCCAGCGTGATCTCGACGATGGCCGTGAGGCCATGGCCCAGGGCCGCCGGCGAGAGGATGGCGACGGTCTTCTCGATCACCCCGGCCTCGGCCAGGCGGCGGATTCGGCGCAGGCTGGTGGCCGGCGAGATGTGCACCGCCTCGGCCAGATCCTGGTTGGAGCGCCCGGCGTCACGCTGCAGCTCGGCCAGCAGGCGCAGGTCCACGGCATCCAGCGTGAGGCCGGTCACACCGGCACCAGCCCCCGCGGCCCCCGGCGTGGTGACCGTCACGGCGGGCGAGGAATTCTGGGGAGAGGAAAGGCCGACCATCGCTGATTCCATCTTCATTCAATTGATGAAGCAATAATATTTCATCCATTGGTGATGTGGTTGATTTCTTTCAAGTTCGATACGAATTTGTCCATTCATTGCATCCACTTCTCCCTAGGATGCGCAGCGGCTGCCGACCGACCCCGTGGTTTCCCTAGGATGGATGCCTGACCCGGCCGACCGCCTCGCCCAGTCCCTATCCCCCACCTCCTGCAGAGAAGTGAGTCCAGACCATGTGTGGCATCGTCGGCGCCGTCAGTCATCGCAACATCGTCCCCATCCTCATCCAGGGCCTGCAGCGCCTGGAGTACCGCGGCTATGACAGCTGCGGCGTGGCCGTGCACCAGAACGGCGGCCTGCGCCGCGCCCGCTCCACCTCGCGCGTGAGCGAGCTCGATGCCCAGGTGCAGGCCGAGGCGGTGCTGGGCCTCACCGGCATCGCCCACACCCGCTGGGCCACCCACGGCGCCCCGGCGGTGCACAACGCCCACCCCCACTTCAGCCACGGCACGGGCAACGACGCGCAGAGCGCCCGGGCCGGCCGCATCGCCCTGGTGCACAACGGCATCATCGAGAACCACGAGGAACTGCGCGCCGAGCTGCAGGGCAAGGGCTACGAATTCGCCAGCCAGACCGACACCGAGGTGATCGCCCACCTGGTGGAGTCGCTCTACCAGGGCGACCTGCACGAGGCCGTGCTGCAGGCCGTGACCCGCCTGCGCGGCGCCTATGCCATCGCGGTCTTCTGCCAGGACGAGCCGCAGCGCGTCATCGGCGCGCGCGAGGGCTCGCCCCTGATCCTGGGCGTGGGCGAGGGCGAGAACTTCCTTGCCAGCGACGCCATGGCC
>JBJOKP010000113.1:0-6882 GCA_046046045.1 Pseudomonadota bacterium
GAATACGACGTGGAGGTCTACGGCGCCGAGAAGAAGGTGCAACTGCCCTTTGTCATGGGTGTGCTGGCCGACCTCTCGGGCAAGCCGGCTGAGCCGCTCGCGCCGGTGGGCGACCGCAAGTTCCTCGATGTCGACGTGGACAACTTCGACGCCCGCATGAAGGCCATGAAGCCGCGCGTGGCCTTCCAGGTGCCCAACACCCTGACAGGCGAGGGAAACCTCAACGTCGACATCACATTCGAGAGCATGGACGACTTCTCGCCCGATGCCGTGGCGCGCAAGGTCGATGCCCTCAACAAGCTGTTGCAGGCCCGCCAGCAACTGCAGAACCTTGTGACCTACATGGACGGCAAGGGCGGTGCCGAGGAGCTCATCGGCAAGTTGCTGGCCGACCCGGCCCTGCTGGGCACCCTGGCCATCAGCGCCAAGCCGACCGACGCCAGCTGAAGCGCTGAACCGCCCCGTCCTATCCCTTGACCCGGAGTGCCCCATGACAGACACACTCGCCACGGCCACCCTGACCCTGGTGACCATGGAGGGCAGCGACCTGGCCTCGCTGCTCCAGCAGGAATTCAAACCCAAGTCCGATGACGTGAAGAGCGCCGTCGAGACCGCGGTGCAGACTCTGGCCCAGCAGGCCCTGGCCCAGAGCCAGCTCATCAGCGGCGACGTGGTGGCGACCATCGAGGCCATGATCGCGGCCATCGACCAGAAGCTCTCGGCCCAGGTCAACCACATCCTGCACCACGCCGACTTCCAGAAGCTCGAAGGGGCCTGGCGCGGCCTGCACTACATGGTCAACAACACCGAGACCGACGAGCAGCTGAAGATCCGCGTCTTCAACATCTCGAAGCAGGAACTGGGAAAGACGCTCAAGCGCTACAAGGGCACGAGCTGGGACCAGAGCCCGCTGTTCAAGAAGATCTACGCCGAGGAGTTCAGCCAGTTCGGTGGTGAGCCCTTCGGCTGCCTGGTGGGGGACTACCACTTCGACCAGAGCGCCCCCGATGTCGAGCTGCTGGGCGAGATCGCCAAGATCGGCGCGTCGGCCCATTGCCCCTTCATCACCGGAGCTTCGCCCACGCTGATGCAGATGGACTCCTGGCAGGAGCTGGCCAATCCGCGTGACCTGACCAAGATCTTCACTACGCCCGACTACGCCGCCTGGCGTTCGCTGCGCGAATCCGACGATGCCAAATACCTCGGCCTGGCCATGCCCCGTTTTCTCTCGCGCCTGCCCTACGGATCCAGGACCAATCCGGTGGAGGCCTTCAACTTCGAGGAAGACACCGGCGCGGCTGACCACAACAAGTACACCTGGGCCAATGCGGCCTATGCCATGGCGACCAACATCAACCGCTCCTTCAAGGAATACGGCTGGTGTTCGCGCATCCGCGGCATCGAATCGGGCGGTGCGGTGCAGAACCTGCCCACCCACACCTTCCCGACCGACGACGGCGGCGTGGACATGAAGTGCCCGACCGAGATCGCCATCGAGGACCGGCGCGAGGCCGAACTCGCCAAGAACGGCTTCATGCCCCTGGTGCATCGCAAGAACAGCGACTTCGCGGCCTTTATCGGGGCGCAGTCCCTGCACAAGCCAGCCGAATACGAGGACCCCGACGCCACGGCCAATGCCAACCTGGCGGCGCGTCTGCCCTACCTCTTTGCCACCTGCCGCTTTGCCCATTACCTGAAGTGCATCGTGCGCGACAAGGTCGGCTCGTTCAAGGAACGCGCCGATGTGGAGCGCTGGCTGGGCAACTGGATCGCCCAGTTCGTCGACGGCGACCCGGCCCGATCGTCGGAAGCCTACAAGGCCTCGCACCCGCTCTCGGCGGCCGAAGTCGTGGTCGAGGAAGACCCCAGCAATCCGGGCTACTACAGCTCCAAGTTCTTCCTGCGCCCGCACTACCAGCTAGAAGGCCTGACCGTCTCGCTGCGCCTGGTCTCCAAGCTGCCTTCCGCCAAGGCCGCCTGACGCCCGCCCCACTTGCCTCCACGCGGCCGGCCTGAGCAGCCCGCCACAGCTATATCAGTTTCCCGCCAGCTGCGTGGCGGGAAACGCCCGTCTCCGCGGGCCTGCCTCGCAGTCATCACAGCCCGCTTGCGGGCAGCAACAAGGAGTCCACCATGGCCGTAGACATGTTTCTGAAGATCGACACCATCGATGGCGAAACCACCGACAAGGAAATGGCCAAGGCCAAGGCCATCGACGTGCTTGCCTGGAGCTGGGGCGTATCCAACTCCGGCACCACCCACATGGGCGGCGGCGGCGGCAGCGGCAAGGCCAACTTCCAGGACATCTCCTGCACCAAATACATCGACGCGGCCTCGCACGCCCTGCTTCTGGGCTGCGCCACTGGCGAGCACTTCCCCAAGGCCGTGCTGACGGTGCGTAAGGCCGGCAAGACCCAGCAGCCCTATGTCACCATCACGATGGAGGAGGTGATGATCGTCTCGGCCAGCACCGGGGGATCGGGCGGCGAGGACCGCCTGACCGAGAACATCACCCTCAACTTCGCCAAGGTGAAGTTCGAGTACTTCCAGCAGGACGAGAAGGGTGTGGTCAGCAAGACGCCCAAGGCCATGACCTACGACATCGCCGCCAATGCGGTGTGATGTCCCGCCGCCACCGCCCCCCCTGGGTATACCGGTGCCGGCGGATCGAGGTGGCCGGGCTCGCAGGGCCCGTGCCCGACCCTGCCCTTAGGGACACAACACCATGTCTCGAGCCGACATGTTCCTCAAGGCGACCGGGCAACGCTCGGGCGCCATCAATGGCGAGGCGGACGACAAGGCCTACGCCAACCAGATCGAGGTGCTGGACTGGTCCTGGGGCATGAGTTCACCCTCGGCCGTGGGTGGCAGCCCGACCGGCCGGGTGGCGATGAAGGAGCTGCGCATCGTCAAGAAGGCCGACAAGGCCTCCACCGCCTTGATGGCCGTGATGAGCAGCAACGAGCTGCTGCCCAAGGTCGAGCTCACCGTGCGCAAGTCGGGCGGCAGTGCCCTGCCCTATTTCGTCGTGAAGCTGGAGCAGGCCCGCATCTGCGCCTACGAGGTGCGGTCGGGCCTGGGTGCCGATGGCGCCCCGACCCTGACCGAGGAACTGGCCCTCAGCTTCAAGGCCATCACCGTGGACTACACCGTGCAGACCGGCACCGGCGCGGCCGGCGGCACCTCCAGCTTCACCGCCCAGGCCGGCCCGGCCTGAGCACCCGCACCGATCCCCACCTGCCCGGCCCGCGCCATGACTGCCCCAGTCACTCCCTCTCTCGCCACGCTGACGGCCTCGCTCGCCGCGGCACCCACCCCGGCCCAGCAGGCCCTGCGCGAGGGTGATGCCCTGCGTGCCCTGCAGCTGCTCACCGAGCAGGTGCGCAGCCGGCCGCAGGATGTGCGCCTGCGAGTCTTCCTCTTCCAGCTGCTCTGCGTCACGGGCCAGTGGGAACGTGCGCTCAACCAGCTCAAGGTGGCCCAGGAGCTCGATGCCGCCACCCTGCCCATGGTGCAGACCTACCGCGAGGCCATCAGCTGCGAGCTGCTGCGCCAGGCCGTGTTCGCGGGCCGTACCCTGCCCATGCTCTTCGGCGAACCCGAGCCCTGGCTGGCCCTGCTGCTCGAAGCCCTGCTGCGCCAGGGCCGCGGCGACCACGACGCCGCCCAGGCCCTGCGCAGCCAGGCCCTGGCGCAGGCGCCGGCCAGCAGCGGCCGCCTGGACGGCCAGGCCTTCAGCTGGATCGCCGATGCCGACGAGCGCCTGGGCCCGGTGCTCGAAGCCATCATCAACGGCCGCTACTACTGGCTGCCCTGGCAACGCCTGAGCCGCATGGCGCTGGACCCGCCGCAGGACCTGCGCGACGCGGTCTGGATGCCGGCCCATTTCCATTTCAGCCATGGTGGCGAGGCCGTCGGCCTCATCCCCACACGTTATCCCGCCACCGACCTGGCCCGCGGTGACAACCTGGCTCTGGCGCGGCGCACCGAGTGGCTGGCTGATGGTGCAGGCGGAGGGTATCTGGGTCAGGGCCAGCGCCTGCTGGTGACCGATGGGGCCGAGGTCGGCTTGATGGACGTGCGTCTGGTCGAGGTGGATGACCTGGCAGAGGCTGACGACCTGCAACCCGTCGCCCAGGATGGAGCGCCGGCATGAGCACCACCCTCCTGCGTTTACAGGATCGTCTCCAGCCTGCCCTGCTAGACCGCCTGACCGACGATGATGTGGAAGTCCGCAGCGAGGGCAGCGAGAAGCGGGTCATCGCCCGCCAGCGCCTGCGCGAGCTGGTGCTGCGCGATCTGGCCTGGCTCTTCAACACCACGGCCCCGGGCGCAGAGATGGACTGGTCAAGCTGCCCCGAGGCACGCCGCTCGGTGCTCAATTTCGGCCTGCCGCCCCTGTCCGGCCAGACCGCCTCGGCCATCGATCCGATGGAGCTGCAGCGACGCGTGCACCAGGCCATCCTGGACCACGAGCCGCGCATCCTGCCGGAGACTCTCGAGGTCACGGCCCTGGTCACCGAGCTGCAGCTCCAGCAGCACAACCAGATCGCCCTGCGCATCACCGGCCAGCTGTGGGCCCAGCCCATGCCGCTGGAACTGCTGCTGCACACCGACATCGACATCGAGACCGGCCGCGTGAGCGTGCGCGAGCTCGACCGCTGAGACCAGGCTGGACCGCGCCATGGACCCTCGCCTGCTGCGCTACTACAACGAGGAGCTGCGCCACCTGCGCGAGATGGGCGGTGAGTTCGCCCAGGCCTTCCCGAAGATCGCCGCCCGCCTGAGCATGGACGGCATGGAGGTGGCCGATCCCTACGTGGAGCGGCTGATGGAGGGTTTTGCCTTCCTGGCCGGGCGCATCCAGCTCAAGCTCGATGCCGAGTTCCCGCGCTTCACCCACCGCCTCATGGAGCTGGTCTACCCCCAGTTCCTGGCACCCACTCCGGCCATGCTGATCGCCCAGCTGCAGCCCGCGGCTGCCGATACCGCCCTGCTGGAGGGTGTCACCCTGCCGCGCGGCACCACCCTGCGCGGCCGGACCGGCAAGGCCGGGGCCACGGCCTGCCAGTTCCGCACCGCGGGCGCCTTGCAGCTCTGGCCCTTGCAGATCAGCCAGGCCGAATATTTCACCCACGCGGCCGATCTGCCCACGGCCAGCCTGCCGGAATGGCGACGCTACCGCGCCGGCCTGCGCCTGCGCCTGGCCACCACGGGGGGCGCCAGCTTCAGCCAGCTGGCCGGCCTGGGTGACCTGCGCCTGCATTGCACCGGGCAGGACGAGGTGGCCTACCGGTTGCATGAACTCCTGGCCGGCCACACGCTGGGCGGCCTGGTCCTGCCCACCCGCCGGCCTGCGGCCTGGCACGAGAGCCTGCCCGGCACGGCGGTGCAGGCCGCCGGTTTCGACGAGGCCGATGCTCTGCTGCCCCAGGCCCGGCCGGGGCTGAGCGGCTACCGCCTGCTGCAGGAGTATTTCGCCTTCCCGCAGCGCTTCCTCTTCGCCGACCTGCAGGGCCTGGGACCGCTGCTGCGCCGCCATGAGGGCCAGGAGGTGGACATCGTGCTGCTCTTCGCCAAGGCCGACAACGCCCTGCAGCAGACCGTGGATGCCAGCAACCTCGCCCTGCACTGCGTGCCGGCCATCAACCTGCTGGAAATGAGCTGCGACCGCATCGCCGTGCGCACTGACACGCCCGACCTGCACGTGGTGCCCGATGCCAGCCGGCCCATGGACTACGAGGTCCACAGCATCACCGAGGTGCTGGGCTACGGCAGCGGGGTGCGCAGCGAATGGCGCTTCCTGCCCTTCTACAGCGCCTTCCACACCGAGGACCGCAACCACGGCGCCTACTACACGATGCAGCGCGAACCCCGCCTGCTCTCCCAGCAGCAGCAGCGCGAGGGCAGCCGCACCACCTATGTGGGCAGCGAGGTGAGGCTGAACCTGGTCGATGCCCGCGAGGCCCCCTACCCCGAGGCCTTGCGCCAGGTGGGCGTGAGGGCCTGGTGCAGCAACCGCGACCTGCCCCTGCTCATGCCCCTGGGCGGCAGCGACGGTGACCTGAGCCTGGACCAGACCGCCCCGATCGACATCATCCGGGTCATCAAGGGCCCATCACGACCACAGTCCGCCCTGCGCGATCCCACCCTGGCCTGGAAGCTCATCAACCAGCTCAGCCTCAATCACCTGGCCCTCAGCAATACCAGCCCGCAGGAAGGGGCGGCCGCCCTGCGCCAGATGCTGCGGCTCTACACCCATGGCGCCGATTCCGCCGCCCAGCGCCAGGTCGACGGCCTGCGCAGCCTGCAGCAGCAGGCCGTGGTGCGGCGCCTGCCCATGGCGGGACCCATCACCTTCGGCCGCGGCATCGAGCTGAGCCTGGAGGTGGACGACCTGGCCTTCGAGGGCAGCAGCGCCTTCCTGCTGGGTTGCGTGCTGGAGCACTACTTCGCCCGCCATGTGTCCATGAACAGCTACACACAGACGCGGCTGCACTCCGCCCTGCGCGGCGACATCCTGCTGGGGAGGCCACGATGCGGCAGCCGGCCGATCCAGTGACCCTGGCCCTGTCACCCGAGGCGCAACCCGCAGCGCCGCAGCCCGCCACGGCCCAGGGCGGGCGGCAGCAGCGCCTTTTCGCCGACCTCTCCCAGCGCCCCTGGGCCTACGACTACTTCCATGCCCTGCGCCTGGTGGAGGCGAGCCATCCGCACCTGCCCCGCCTGGGCCTGGCACGCCGCCCCGTGGACGAGCCGCTGCGCCTGGGCCAGGCCACCGAACTCAGCTTTGCGCCAGCGGCCCTGCATGCCTTCACCCCTGCGGATCGCCAGGGTCAGCCGCGCCTGGAGGTGCGCTTCTTCGGCCTCTTCGGACCCAAC
>JBJOKP010000114.1:0-6876 GCA_046046045.1 Pseudomonadota bacterium
CGGTCATGCTGTAAACTGCCATGGAGGATTTCGCAAGGTAAAAACCCATTATGTCAAAGCCCAAACCTGCCCCGCTGCCCCCGGGCACCGTGGTAGGCGGCTACCAGATCATCAAGAAACTGGCGGCAGGAGGCTTCGGGGTGGTGTACCTCGCCGAAGACGCCGAGCGGCGTCTGGTAGCCCTCAAGGAATATCTGCCGTCATCGCTGGCCGAGCGCCAGGCCGGGGAACTCATTCCCCGCGTGCGGCCGGACAAGCAGCCCCTCTACCGCCTGGGCCTCAAGAGCTTCTTCGAGGAAGGCCGCTCGCTCGCGCAGATCTCGCACTCCAGCGTCGTCTCGGTGCTGAACTTCTTCCGCGAGAACGAGACCGTCTACATGGTGATGAACTACCTGCAGGGCGACACCCTGCAGGACTTCATCGTCACGGCGCGTGATCTCAAGCGCGACAAGGTCTTCCGCGAGTCCACCATACGCAGCCTCTTCGACGAGATCCTGCGCGGCCTGCGCATCGTGCACCAGCACAAGATGCTGCACCTGGACATCAAGCCGGCCAACATCTTCGTCACCAACGACAACAAGGCGGTGATGCTCGACTTCGGCGCCGCGCGCGAAGTGCTGAGCAAGGAAGGCAACTTCACCCGCCCGATGTACACGCCCGGCTTTGCCGCGCCCGAGATGTACCGGCGTGATGGCAGCCTCGGCCCGTGGACCGACATCTACGCCATCGGCGCCTGCATCTATGCCTGCATGCAGGGCTATCCGCCCAACGACGCCGTGCAGCGCAACGAGAAGGACCGCCTGAGTCTCTCGCTTTCCCGCCTGCGCAATGTCTATTCGGACAACCTCATCGAGGTGACCGAGTGGTGCATGTCGCTCGATCCGCTGAATCGCCCGCAGAGTGTCTTTGCCTTGCAGAAGGAACTGGCGCGCGAGACCGAAAGGCGTTACACCAAGCTCAGCTTCAGCGAACGGCTGAAGCTGCAGCTTGAAAATCTCAAGACCGGCGCCAAGGCCTGAGAGCCCTGGCCGCTGCTGCCGGTCCGAACAGGTCCTGACCCCACATGCGTTTTTCGGTCTACCAGATCAGCCGCAAGGGCGGGCGCGAGAAGAACGAAGACCGCATGGGCTATTGCTACACGCGCGATTCGGGCCTCTTCGCCCTGGCCGATGGCATGGGCGGTCATCCTGAGGGTGAAGTCGCTTCGCAGATGGCGCTGCAGACCCTGGCCGTCATGTTCCAGCGTGATGCCAAGCCCCAGCTGAAGGATCCGCGCCGCTTCCTGCACGATGCCGTGCTGGCCGGCCACCACCAGCTCATACGCTACGCCACCGAGAAGGCCCTGCTCGACACGCCGCGCACGACGGTCGTCGCCTGCGTGATGCAGGGCAACGAGGCCTACTGGGCCCACTGCGGCGACTCGCGGCTCTACATGGTGCGGGGCGACAAGCTCATCGCCCGCACCCGTGACCATTCCTACAGCGAGCTGCAGGAAACCCTGGCCGGCGTCGTGCCCCTGGGCGAGAAGGTCAACCGCAACGTGCTCTTCACCTGCCTGGGCAGCCCCGGCAAGCCGGTGATCGACACGGTGGGCCCGCTGCTGCTGCAGCAGGGCGACAAGATCCTGCTCTGCTCCGACGGCCTGTGGGGCTCGGTGGATGACGAGACCATCGCCCGCCAGCTGGCGCGCCAGAGCATCGTCGATGCCGTGCCCGAGCTGGTGGAGGAAGCCCTGCGCGTGGCCGGTGACAAGAGCGACAACGTCACCGTGATCGCCGTGGAATGGGAAGCCGCCGAGGACGACGAGCTCAACACCGGCATCGAGACCGAATCGCTGGGCGACGAGGTCTTTGCCTCCACCATCCAGGCCAGCGTGGGCACCGGCGATCCGGATGACCTGCTGGACGAGGCCGAGATCGAGCGCTCCATCCGCGAGATCAACGAGGCCATCCAGCGCAGCAACCAGCACCGCAAGCCGAGCTGAGCGGCTTGATCTGCACCAGCTGAGGCACCGCGGTGCGGTGGACGCATCTGCAGTGAACCAGCGACGGGTCTGCCGCCCCTGACGCGGCGATGATCCGGCGCTGACGTCCTTCCTTTCCTCCTCCTGCTCGCCGAGCACCCGTCTCGGCCAGCTTGACCTTCCCGTGACCACCATGACCCAGACCCGAAGCTTTGGCCGCAGCGCCGCCGACCTGCGCCCGGTGCGCCTGACCCGTGCCTACACCTGCCACGCCGAGGGTTCGGTGCTGGTGGAGTTCGGCGACACCAAGGTGCTCTGCACCGCCTCGGTCGAGGAAAAGGTGCCGCCGCACAAGCGCGGCAGCGGCGAGGGCTGGCTCACCGCCGAATACGGCATGTTGCCGCGCGCCACCCACACCCGCGGCGACCGCGAGGCCGCACGCGGCAAGCAGAGCGGCCGCACCCAGGAGATCCAGCGCCTGATCGGCCGCTCGCTGCGTGCCTGCGTCGACCTGGCCGCCCTGGGCGAACGCACCATTCACCTGGACTGCGACGTGCTGCAGGCCGACGGCGGCACGCGTACCGCGGCCATCACCGGAGCCTTCGTGGCCGCCCATGACGCCATCGGCTGGCTGATCGGCCAAGGCAAGCTCGGCGCCTCGCCCATCCGCGAGCATGTGGCCGCGGTGTCGGTGGGCATCGTGGACGGCCGGCCGGTCTGCGACCTGGACTACCGCGAGGATTCGTCCTGTGACACCGACATGAACGTGGTGATGACCGGCGCCGGCCATTACGTCGAGGTGCAGGGCACGGCCGAAGGGGTGGCCTTCACCCGCGCCGAGATGAACGAGCTGCTGGCCCTGGCCGAGGCCGGCATCGCCCGCCTGGTGAGTCTGCAGCGCGAGGCCCTGGCCCAGCCGCTGCCGGTGCGCGGCGCCTGAGTCGTTGCCGGGTCTTTCGCAGATTCCTGAACTCACCGGCCACCACGCCATGCGCCTCGTCCTCGCGTCCAACAACGCCAAGAAGCTCAAGGAGCTCGGCGCCCTGTTCCAGCCCCTGGCCATCGAGCTGCTGCCGCAGGCGGCCCTCGGCGTGGGCGAGGCCGAGGAGCCGCATCCGAGCTTCGTCGAAAACGCCCTGGCCAAGGCCCGCCATGCCGCGGCCCTGAGCGGCCTGCCCGCCATTGCCGACGACTCGGGCCTGTGCGTGCCCGCCCTGGGGGGGGCGCCCGGGGTGATCTCGGCGCACTATGCTGATCTCGGTGGCGCCTACGACGACCCGGCGGCCGCCGCCCTGCCGACCGACCGCGAGGCCCTGCGCCAGCGTCAGGACGCGGCCAACAACCGCCGCCTGCTGGCCGAGCTGGAGCGCCTGGGGCCGGGTGCCTCGCGCGCCGCCCGCTTCGTCTGCGTGCTGCTGGCCGTGCGTTCGGCCGATGATCCCGAGCCCCTCATCGCCTTCGGCCGCTGGCCCGGCGAGATCCTGGCCACGCCCCAGGGGGCGGGTGGCTTCGGCTACGACCCGCTGATGTTCATCCCGGCCCTGGGTGCGAGTGTGGCCACGCTGTCCGCCGAGCTGAAGAACCAGCACAGCCACCGCGCCCTGGCCTCCGCCCAGATGCTGACGCTGATGCGCGAGGCCTGGGGGCTGGGACGGTGAGCGCGTCGCGCGGCGAGGCCATGACCATCCCGATCACGCCCGAGGGGGCGCCTGCGGTCGATGCCGACCCGGGCGTGGACCATGACGGCCTGGTGCAGCGTTACCTGCGCCCGGGCACGCTGAACCTGGCCGGCCAGCCGCCGCTGTCGCTCTACGTGCACATCCCCTGGTGCCTGCGCAAGTGCCCGTACTGCGACTTCAACTCGCACGCCCAGCCGGGCGAGGGCCTGCCCGAGGCGCGTTACCTCGCCGCCCTGCGCGCCGATCTGGAGGCCGCGCTGCCCCAGGTCTGGGGCCGGCCGGTGGTGAGCATCTTCATCGGCGGAGGCACGCCCAGCCTGATGTCGCCCGAGGGCATCGCCCGCCTGCTGGGCGACATCCGCGCCCTGCTGCCGGTGCAGCCCGATGCCGAGATCACGCTGGAAGCCAACCCCGGCACCTTCGAGCGCGAGCGTTTCCGGGCCTTCCGCGACGCGGGCGTGAACCGGCTCTCCATCGGCGTGCAGAGCTTTGACGATGCCAAGCTCGCCGCCCTGGGCCGGGTGCATGACAGCCGCCAGGCCCGTGCGGCGGCCGAGACCGCGGCTGAGCTGTTCGAGCGCTTCAACCTCGACCTCATGTATGCCCTGCCGGGCCAGGACCTGGCCGGCTTCGAGGCCGACCTGGGCACGGCACTGGCGCTGGCGCCGCCCCATCTCTCGCTCTATCACCTGACGATGGAGCCCAACACGGTCTTCGCCAGCCGGCCGCCGGCCAACCTGCCCGACGACGACCTGGCCTTCACCATGCTCGACCGCGCGGTGGAGCTGACGGCCGCAGCCGGGCTGGATCGCTACGAGGTCTCGGCCTACGCCCGGCCGGGCCGGCGCTGCCAGCACAACCTCAACTACTGGGGCTTTGGCGATTACCTGGGCCTGGGCGCAGGCGCCCACGGCAAGCTCAGCTTTCCGCACCGCGTGGTACGCCAGACCCGCTGGCGCGAGCCCGAGACCTACATGCGCCAGGCCCTGGCCGGCCGCGTCATCTCGCGCGACGAAGAAGTCAGCCGCAAGGCCCTGCCGTTCGAGTTCATGCTCAACGCCCTGCGCCTGCGCGAGGGCTTCGACCTGCGCCAGATCGGTGAACGCACCGGCCTGCCGCCTTCGGCCTGGGCCAGGCCGCTGCAGGCCGCGCTGGACCAGGGCCTGGTCGAGCAGCAGGACGGCTGGCTCAAGCCCACGGCGCGGGGCTTCGACTTCCTGAGCGATCTGCAGGCGCTCTTCCTCTGAATGAGACAGGGCCGCGGGGGTGACCCCGCGGCCCTGGAACCTCTCGTCTTGTCTAAGGGTCAGACCCGGTGCAGCAGGGTGCCGGCGGTCTCGCGCAGATAGGTCATGAGGTGGCTGGCGATCTGGGTCAGCGGCAGCACCTGGTCGCAGGCGCCGGCGGCTATGGCCTCGCGCGGCATGCCGAAGACCACGCAGCTGCGTTCGTCCTGGGCCACGTTGTAGGCACCGGCGTCCTTCATCTCGCGCATGGCCTTGGCACCGTCGGCGCCCATGCCGGTGAGCATGATGCCGATGGCATTGCGGCCCACGACCCGGGCGGCCGAGCCGAACAGCACCTCCACGCTGGGCTTGTGGCGGTTTACCGCCTCGCCGTCGCGCACCCGGGCGGTGTAGTTGGCACCCGAGCGCTCCACCGAGAGGTGCATGCCGCCCGGGGCGATGTAGGCATGGCCAGGCAGCACGCGCTCGCCGTCCACCGCCTCGCTCACGCGGATCTTGCACAGGCCGTTGAGGCGCAGGGCATAGCTGCGGGTGAAGCCCGGCGGCATGTGCTGGGTGATCAGCACGGCCGGTGAATCTGGCGGCAGGTTAGCCAGCACTTCCTTGGTGGCCTCGGTGCCGCCGGTGGAGGCGCCGATGAAGATGAGCTTCTCGGTCGAGATGCGGCCCAGGCTGGGCGAGGGCGCCGGTGGGCGTCCGCCGGATTCGGTCAGGCGCCCGCTGACGGTGCTGGGGCCGGCTGCGCCTGAGCTTGGTCCAGGGCTTTGAGGGCCGGCCGGGGCCACCAGCTTGTGCACATGGGCCTTGGCGGCGATGCGTATCTTGTCGGTGATCTCGAGCTCGAGCTGGCGCAGCCCGTCGGCGATACCCAGGCGCGGCTTGGCGACGAAGTCCACCGCGCCCAGTTCCAGGGCCTTGAGGGTGACCTCGGCGCCGCGCTCGGTGAGGGTGGAGACCATCACCACCGGCATGGGCCGCAGCCGCATGAGCTTGGAGAGGAAGTCGATGCCGTCCATGCGCGGCATCTCCACGTCCAGGGTGATGACGTCGGGGTTGAGGTTGCGGATGAGCTCGCGCGCCACATAGGGGTCGCTGGCCGTGCCCACGCTTTCCATGTCGGGCTGGCGGTTGATGATCTCGGCCAGCAGGCTGCGCACCAGGGCCGAGTCGTCCACCACCACCACACGTATCTTGGCCATCTGACTGCCTCCGCGTTGTTCCTTGCTGTCGGTTCCGGGGTCGTCGCTGTGCTGCGGCAGGGAAGCTGGCGCTCAGAACAGGTCGACCGAGCCGCCGGCCTCGCTCTTGGCGCGCTGGGCGGCTTCGCGGTCCTGCGCTGCCAGGGTCTCGGCCTGGGTGCTGGCCAGGCGCTTGACCATGGCCTTGCCGCTGGCCGGGAAGAAGCAGACCTTGCGCGGGTAGACGTCCATGACGTCCTTGGAGACCACCGGGATGTGTTCGGTGTGCAGGTAGTCGAGCACGAACTTGGTGTTGCGCTCGCCCACGTTGATGCTGTTCATGCCGCTGATGACGGCGCCGCCGCCGAAGACCTTGGCCTCCAGGCTGCCGCGGCTGGCGCCGCGCTTGAGCATCTCGTTGATCAGCAGTTCCATGGCGAAGCTGCCGTAGCGTCCGCCGTCGGCCATGCCGCTGCCCACGTCGGGCAGCATGAAGTGGTTCATGCCGCCGATGCGGGCCTGGCGGTCCCACAGGCAGGCGGCGATGCACGAGCCCAGGGTGGTCATGATGATGAGGTCCTCGTCGTGCACGAAATATTCGCCCGGCAGCACCTTCACCGCATCGGCCTTGAAGAAGGCGTCGTAGAAGAAGAAGGAGGCTTCATGCGGCTTGCGCGGCTCGGCGCGCAGGCGCTCGATGCGGGCGCTGCGGGTCAGGCCCTGGCTGAGCGGCGCACTGGCGGCGGCCGGCAGCGGCGGGCGCAGCGGTGCCGACGGACGGGCGGGCAGGGCGGCGGGGGGAGGCATGT
>JBJOKP010000115.1:0-6874 GCA_046046045.1 Pseudomonadota bacterium
GACTGGCATGGTGCGGCAAGGAGAAACTGGCCACGCTGGCAGGATTGACGGTCTGCATGGCCTCCTCCCAGCGTGCGATCACCGTGGGGCCCTTGCCCTTGATGATGGTGAACGCCGGCTTGAGCATCACGCCACGGGTGTCGGTGAAGTTCACGACGCTCGACTGGCCACGCACCACCTGGCGCCCCAGGTTGTAACCGGCCACGATCTTGCGGCCGGCGGCATCGGCCCCAGGAATGATCAGCTCGCTTTCTATGAAGCGGCCGATGGCCGGGTTGTACTTGACATCGGAAACGATGGCATCAGAGAGGGCCAGGCTGGTGCGGTTGCGACTGGCCATCCCCACGCCATGCACGCTTTGGGTCGCCACACCCAAGGGAGCGACACGCTGACGGGCCCGCGCCGGGTTGCGGCCAGGCTGGCTGCCAAACCCGGTCAGGGGCGCCCCGATGGCCGGCACCGACTCGTCCAGCGAGTGCCAGGTGTCGAACAGGCGCACGGTGTCTCCGGCGTTGTCGTACAGCGGCGTCATGGCGGCGGCAAAGAGGTCCCAGGCATGGGCCTTCATCAGGTCCGAGCGGTCCCGGGCGACCCACCCCTTGATCCTGCTGGCGGGCTGGAACACCTTGGCCGGCATATCGACAACCGGTACTTCGGCCGGCAACAAGGGCAAGGCGGCAGGCGCCGCGCTGACCGGCATGGAACTCGCCAGCGCAATGGCGCCGGACACGAGAGAAAGGGTGGTGGAAATGTTCATGATCTCGAGCCGTGATGGAAATGTTCTGCTACTCGAGAAGCCTGTGACCGCCTGCAGGCAGGACGCTCATTTTTATTGTTTCGGGTCAGATCTTAGCCAACCCCGTCACCACCAGGCACTGCCCCAACGTGTTGCTGGAAAAACCCCTTGCATGCCCACAAGGGCCCGGTGACATACTTCACGGCGCCCGGAAAATGATCAGGCTGAATACAACAGATTATTCTTTATTGCACTCGATTCGCCGATCAGAACATTATCTCGATATCAGCATCAGTGGAGTTCCCGCCGCGAATCATCCCCCCGCCCGATGCCGTCCCTGAGCCGGGCCGACCCAGGGATGGCAACACCTCGGGCGTCACCGACCCTGGACCTGCGTCAATCCGGCTTGATCCTGGCGCGTGCCACGACGATCTTCCAGCGCTGCTGCTCGGCGGCGATGAATTTCGCGAAGTCCGCCGGGCTGTTGCCCACGGCCAGCGCCGATTCACCGGCCAGCTTCTCAGTCGAGCCGGGCTGGCGCATGGCGGTGGCCGTGGCGGCCGCGAGCTTGTCGGCCGCCGCCTGGGGCAGGCTGGCCGGGGCCAGCAGGCCGTACCACTGGGTCATCTCGAAGCCGGGATAGCCCTGCTCGGCCACGGTGGGCACATCGGGCAGCTGGGCCAGGCGTTGGGGGCTGCCGGTGGCGATGCAGCGCAGCTTGCCGGCCTTGATGAACTGCATGACCGCCGAGGCACCCACCGCTGCCGCATCCAGCCGGCCGGCCAGCAGGTCGGTCAGCTGGGGGCCGGTGCCGCGGTAGGGCACATGGACCATGAAGGTGCTGCTGGCCATCTTCAGGTATTCCATGGCCAGGTGGCCGGCGCTGCCGTTGCCGGCCGAGCCGTAGTTGAGGCGGCCAGGGTTCTTGCGGGCGTAGGCGATGAAATCCTTGAGGTTGTCCACCCCCAGGTCAGGCCGCACCAGGTAGAGGCTGGGCACCTTGGCCAGCAGGGAGATGGGCCGGAAGTCCTTCACCGGGTCATAGGGCAGCTTGTCGAAGATGTAGGGGTTGACCGCGAGCGTGCCGATGTGACCCAGGATGAGGGTGTGCTGGTCGTCGGCGCGCGCCACCTCCTGCATAGCCACGTTGCCGGCACCGCCGGGCTTGTTCTCCACATAGACCGACTGGCCCAGCGCCCTGCCCAGTTCCACCGCCACGGTGCGGGCCACGATCTCCGAGCTGCCGCCCGGGGCAAAGGGCACGACGAAACGGACGGCCTTGCTGGGCCAGGCCCCTTCGCTGGCCTGCAGCAGGCCGGCCGCGGGCAGGGCCAGGCTGGCACCCGCGCCCAGGCGCAGCAGGGCCTGGCGGCGGTTGGAAAGGGCGATGAGGTCAGAGGTCATGGCAGAAGGTTGGGCAGGAGGATGGAGAGGCCGGGACAGAAACGTCACGGATTCTGGAAGCGACCAGCGCACCGCACGCTACGCGCAGACCCGTAGGCCGAGGCTGTCACCGCGATCGGCATGCCCCAGGCCACCGACCATCACCGGGCACGGCCCGACAATGCGTCCCGTCGGCGGTTTGCGCCGCCCCGCTCCTTCCGCCACAGCTCCGGTGTCGCTGCCGCGCCGCCCATCGCCTGACTCACACCACCATGCTCACCGTCAACAAGCTCCTCCCCCAGGGCCAGGGTCTGGCCGCCGTGCTGCTCAAGCGGGCCGCCAGCGTCGAACTGGACTGGGACACGCGCCAGAAGAGCCGCTTCGAGGCCCGCGACAACCACGGCCGGCGCCTGGGCGTCTTCCTGCCGCGCGGCAGCGTGGTGCGTGGCGGCGACGTGTTGGTGGCCGAGGATGGCAGCCTGATCCGCGTGACCGCCGCGCCCCAGGCCGTGCTGGTGGTGAGTGCCTGCAGCCAGCATGGCTCGCCCTTCGACCTGACCCGCGCCGCCTACCACCTGGGCAACCGCCACGTGCCCCTGGCCCTGGCGCCCGACCACCTGACCCTGGAGCCCGACCATGTGCTGGCCGACATGCTGCGTGCCATGCACCTCACGGTGACCGAGACCCAGGCCGCCTTCGAGCCCGAAGGTGGCGCCTATGGCAGCGGCGGATCGGCCCACGGCGGCCATCACGACCACCACGGCCATACTCACGGCCATACTCACGGCCATACCCACGGCCATACGCACGGCCACCACGATCATGGGCACGACCATGCGCACGACCCTGGCCATGCCCATGCACAAGGCCCGTCCGGCGACGCCGGGCACACTCATGACGGCGCCTGCTGTGGCCACGACCATCACGATCACGGACACGCGCATGGCCACACCCATGAGCCCAAGAGCCAGGCGCCGGCCGAGACCCCGCGCCGCGTCGCCATCCCGGTGCTGGCCGCCCAGCCCCATGTGCACACGGATCACGAGCACCATGCCCACGAGCACCATGCCGATGGCAGCTGCTGCGGCCATGGCCACAGCCACGGCCACGGCCACGGCCACAGCCACAGCCATGAGCATGCCGGGCATGACCATGTGCACCAGCGCCTGTTGGTCCAGGTACCGGCCCAGCCCGCCCAGCCCACTCAGCACCACCATCATCATCATGGTGATGCCGCCGCGGGCAATGACCGCCCGCTGGCCCATGGTCCGCGGCCCTGAGGGACGGCGACCGGATGCAAGGCAACGACCTGCCGACCGCGCCACTGCCTGAGGGTGAGGCGGCCGCGACATCAACGGCCCATCCCGCGCGCGACCTGCTGCAGCTGATGTGGCTGGCCTCGCCGGCCCTGCCGGTGGGCGGTTTCAGCTATTCCGAAGGCCTGGAGGCGGCGGTCGACGCCGGCTTGGTCACCAGCGAGGCCCAGGCCCAGACCTGGCTGCTGGCCCAGCTGGAGCTGGCCCTGGCGCGCTCCGACCTGGCCGTGGTGGCCCAGGCCATCCCGGCCTGGCGCGGCGAGACCGACGTCGCCCGGGCAAGCGGCCTGGGCTTTGACGCCGGCCGCATCGAGGCGCTGAACCAGTGGGTGCGCCTGACCCGGGAAAGTGCCGAGCTGCGCCAGCAGACCGAGCAGATGGGCCGCTCCCTGCTGGAATGGCTCAAGGTGCGCGACGGCCTGGACCGCCAGGGCCGCCGGCCGGCCGGCGACACCACACCGGTGGACCCACGTCTGGCTGCGCTGGCCGGCCTGACCCCCGCGCCCACCTGGCCGGTGGCCCATGGCCTGGCCCTGGCCCGCACCGGCGCCGCCCTGGACGCTGCCCTGCTGGCCCATGCCTTTGGCTGGGCCGAGAACATGGCGCAGGCCGCCCTCAAGGCCGTGCCCCTGGGGCAGAACGCCGGCCAGCGCATCCTCGCCGCCCTGGTCGAGGCCCTGCCAGGGGCCGTGGCCACGGCCATGGCGCTGGACGACGACAGCCGCCAGGCCCACAGCCCCATGCTGGCCATCCTTTCCGCCCGCCATGAGGTGCAGTACTCGCGCCTGTTCCGCTCGTGAGCGGCCCCGGCGTGCCTGCCAACCCGGCAGCGGCCACGGCGGCGGCCCCGTCCGCGGCCGGCGACGCCATCCAGGCCGGCGACGCCACCGAAGGTGCGGGCACGGTCGCCGCCCTGCTGGCCCTGCCCAGCTACCGCGCCTACTGGATCACCCGCCTGGCCAGCCAGTTCGCCAGCCAGATGGTCATGGTGGCCCTGGGCTGGCAGATGTACGACCTCACCGCCAGCGCCTGGGACCTGGGCCTGGTCGGCCTGCTGCAGTTCCTGCCCGCCCTGCTGCTCACCCTGCCCGCCGGCCAGCTGGCCGACCGCTGGCACCGCGGCCGCATGCTGCTGGGCTGCACGCTGGTGGATCTGGCCATCGCCGTCCTGCTCGGCGCTGCTAGTGCCCAGGGCTGGGCCGGGCGCGGCCTCATCCTCGGCCTCTCCTTGGCCATGGGCGCCAGCCGGGCCTTCCGCATGCCGGCCACCCAGGCCCTGCCGGCCCTGCTGGTGCCGCCGGCCTGGCTGGCCCGGGCCGTGGCCCTGGGCTCCAGCGGCATGCAGGTGGCCCTCATCGTCGGCCCGGCCCTGGGCGGTGCGCTCTATGCCGCGGGTCCGGCAACGGTCTACGGCGTCAGCGCCGGGCTGCTGCTCCTGTCCTGCGGGCTGGCCCTGGGCATACGCCACGCCCGGCCGGACCGCGCGACCCGTGCCGCCGCCCGCGGCTGGCAGAGCCTGATGGCCGGGGTGCACTTCATCCGCGCCCGGCCGGTGCTGCTGGGCGCCATGTCGCTGGACCTCTTCGCCGTGCTGTTCGGCGGCGCCACCGCCCTGCTGCCCATCTTTGCCAAGGACATCCTGCACACCGGCAGCCTGGGCCTGGGCCTGCTGCGCGGCGCCCCGGCCGTGGGCGCCCTGCTCTGCTCGGTCTGGCTGGCCCGCCATCCACCCGCCCGTCGCGTGGGCCGCACCCTGCTGCTGGCCGTGGCGGTCTACGGCCTGGCCATGCTGGGCTTTGGCCTGGCGGGTGAACTGGGCCTGCCCGGGCCGCTGGCCCTGGCCGTGGCCATGCTGGCCCTGGGCGTCTCCGGCGCGGCGGACATGGTGAGCGTCGTGATCCGCCAGACCATCGTGCAGCTGGACACGCCCGATGCCATGCGCGGCCGGGTCAGCGCGGTGAACTCGGTCTTCATCGGCGCCAGCAACCAGCTGGGCGAGTTCGAGAGCGGCGCCACCGCCGCCTGGCTGGGCCCCGTGGGCTCGGTGCTGCTGGGCGGCGTGGGCGTGCTGATGGTGGCCGGGCTGTGGGTCCGGCTGTTCCCGGCGCTGGCCGGGAGGGACCGAATGCGGGCAACCGCCGAAACGACGGGCTGATGGCGGCGCCGGGCGCGCCCGAGACCCGCCGACTGGCGCCGACGGGATGGGGAAGGCTTTGACTTGAGTCATGACGAGTCGGCTCACGGTGGAGGAATATAGGGGCATGGGTATCCGATTCCACCGCTGCCGCGGCGCCCGATGCGCAGGGTGGGGGTCGGGGAGCTGACGCCACCATGAGCACCTCACGTTTTCCTCGCTGGACCTTTGGTCTGGCCCTCATCGCGCTGCTGATCGCAGTGCCCTATGTCTACCTGCGCGCGCCGGCCAAGCCGGCACGCATAGCCCCTGCAGCGGCCCTGCCGGTCAAGGCCGCGCACGTGGACCACCGCGACATCGTCCAGGGTCCGTTCAAGACCGGCCAGGAGGTCACCCAGGCCTGCCTGGTCTGCCACAAGGATGCGGCCAAGGAGTTGATGAAGACCTCCCACTGGACCTGGGAGAGCAAGCCGGTGGCGGTGGGCTGGCGCAAGGAGCCCGCCACGGTGGGCAAGATCAACCAGATCAACAACTTCTGCATCGGCACCCAGGGCAACGAGAACAAGTGCATGGCCTGCCACGTGGGCTATGGCTGGGAGCAGGGCCGCCAGGCCCAGCAGGCCAGGGAGGAGAACGTCGACTGCCTGGCCTGCCATGCCGACCCGAACAGCTACAGCAAGGGGCTCTATGGCAACCCCGGGCCCAAGGTGGACCTGCTGGCCGCCGCGCGCAGCGTGCGCGCCACCACGCGCGAGAACTGCGGCAAGTGCCACTTCGACGGCGGCGGCGGCAACGGCGTCAAGCACGGGGACCTGGACGAGAGCCTCTACTTCCCCAGCAAGGCCCTGGACGTGCACATGGGCGGCAAGCACAACCTGCAGTGCAGCGACTGCCACACGACGAAGAAGCACCAGATCCTGGGCCGCATGCTGGCGGACAACATCACCATCCACCCCGACGAGCAGGTCAGCTGCGAGCAGTGCCACCAGGGCCAGGTGCACCAGGACGAACGCATCACCAGGCACCTCACGGCCGTGGCCTGCCAGACCTGCCACATCCCGGCCATGGCGCGCGAGGAGCCGACCAAGGTGACCTGGGACTGGTCCAAGGCCGGCCAGAAGGGCCGTGAAGACGACCACTACAGCTATCTGAAGATCAAGGGCGAGTTCCAGTACCAGCAGAACTTCGCGCCGGTCTACCTCTGGTTCAACGGCAACAACGACTACCGCTACCTGCTGGGCGACCCCATCGCCAAGGAGGGCCTCACCTACATCAACAAGCCGGCCGGCTCGATCACCGATGCCA
>JBJOKP010000116.1:0-6784 GCA_046046045.1 Pseudomonadota bacterium
GGCCACCGCGTGAGCCCGGCCGCACGGGTCAAGCCGCCTGCAGATCGACCCAATAGATCACCCCACAGGATCACCCCATGAGCCACAGCCTGACCCCCCTCGTCCACCCCGAACTGGCCGACCACGAGCGCCAGCGCTGCGAGGTCTGGACCCGCGTCATGGGCTACCACCGCCCGCTGGCCTCCTTCAACATCGGCAAGCAGGGCGAGTTCGCCGAGCGCTGCTACTTCGAGGCCCCGGTAGCCGGCGCCATCCCGCCTGCTTCCGACCTTCCCGCGGCATCGCTGACCCGCACCCCCCCATGACTGCGACGCCGAACTGCATCCGCATCACGCCTGAGGTCGGCGGCTTCGTCCCCTGCAGCAGCACGGACTGGCCGGGCCGCCTGGTGGCCGTGGTCTTTCTGCAGGGCTGCCCCTGGCGCTGCGGCTATTGCCACAACCCCGAGCTGCAGGCCACGCGCCGTCCCGCCGTCAGCACCGCGCCGCGCTGGGACGAGATCCTGGCCTGGCTGCCGCGCCGCCAGGGCCTGCTGGACGGGGTGGTCTTCAGCGGCGGCGAACCCAGCCTGGACCCGGCCCTGCCCGCGGCCCTGGCAGCGGTGCGTGAACTGGGTTTTGCCACCGGCCTGCACAGCGCCGGGCTGGAGCCACAGCGCCTGGCCCGTCTGCTGCCCCTGCTGGACTGGCTGGGCCTGGACCTCAAGGCCGGCTGGGTCGACTACGCCGGCCTCACCGGCGTGCCAGCCAGCGCCGCCAAGGTGAGGCAGAGCCTGGCCCACGTTCAGGCGGCCGTGCAGGCGCCTTCTTCGCCCCTGCAGGTTGAGCTGCGCACCACTTGGCATCCCGCCCTGGTGCCCTGGGCCGGCCTGCATGATCTGGCGGACGAACTGGCGGCCGGTGTGCTGGCCACAAGCGCCATGGTGTCTGCGGATAGTGCGGACGCTGCGCCGGTGGGGGATGTGCCGGTGGGGAGTGCGCGGCCAGCGCCGGCCGCGCCGGGCTGGGACTGGGTGATCCAGCGCTGGCGCCCGCTGCCCATGGACGGGCGACCCGGCCTGACGCCCCAGCGCCTGGCGCTGGAGGAGCGCCTGCGCGCCAGCTGGCGCGAGCCGGCGCCCGGCCAGGTCGAGGCCCTGGCCCGCCCGCCGGCCCTGCGGGTCAGCTGGCGCGGCTGAGTTCGCGGGGCGCGCCCGCGCCCTTGCCCTCACCGGTCCCCTAGGCCAGCCGGAACACCGCCACCAGTTCCTTCAGCCGGCCGGCCTGGTCGGCCAGGCTCAGGCTGGCGGCGCTGGACTGCTCCACCAGGGCGGCGTTCTGCTGGGTCATGTGGTCCAGCTGCACCACCGATTCACCCACCTGGCTCAGGCCCTGCTGCTGTTCCTCGGTGGCGTGGGAGATCTCGGCCATCAGGTCGGTCACGCGGCGCACCTGGCGCACGATCTCGTCCATGGACTGCCCGGCCTCGCCCACTTGGCGCGCCCCGGCCTCCACCCGGCCGGCACTGGCGCCGATCAGGGTCTTGATCTCGCGCGCGGCGTTGGCGCTGCGCTGGGCCAGGCTGCGCACCTCGCTGGCCACCACGGCAAAGCCGCGACCCTGCTCGCCGGCCCGGGCCGCTTCCACGGCGGCATTCAGGGCCAGGATGTTGGTCTGGAAGGCGATGCCGTCGATCACGCCCAGGATGTCGGCAATGCGCCGGCTCGATCCGTCGATCTCGCCCATGGTCGCCACCACCTGGGCCACCAGGCCGCCGCCATCGGTGGCGGCACCACGGGCCTCGCGCGCCAGCTCATGGGCGGTGCGGGCGGTGAGGGTGTTCTGCTGCACCGTGGCGGTGAGCTGCTCCATCGAGGCGGCGGTCTGCTCCAGCTGGCTGGCCTGGGCCTCGGTGCGGGCCGAGAGATCGGTGCTGCCGCTGGCGATTTCGGCCGCGGCCGTGGCGATGGCCTCGCTGGCCCCGCGCACCTCGCCCACCATGTGGTGCAGGGCCACGGTCATGCGCTGCAGGGCGCCCAGCAGCTGGGCGGTCTCGCGCAGGCCATGCACCTGGATGCGGGCGCCCAGGTCGCCCTCGGCCACCCGCTGGGCGATCTGCACTGCCTCGGCGATGGGGCGGGTCACGCGGCCATGCACCCGCAGGCCCATCCCGACCAGCGCAGCCAGGCTCAGGGCCAGGCTGACCCAGCCCATGGCGCGCACCCAGGTGATGGTCTGCGCCAGCGCGGCCACGGTGGCCGTTTCGTAGGCCTTGGCCGCCGCCACCGTGGCATCCACCCCGGTCCGGTGAGCGGCATAGGCCGCCTGCACACGCGGCAGGATGGCCGTGGCGGCCGACCGGTCGCCCGCCTGCAGGGCCCGCACCAGGTCAGCCGACGCCGCCAGCATGGCCAGTCCGGCCTGGTGCTGGGCGCCCAGCAACTGCGTCTCCACACCGCCAACCGGGTGGCCCTGCCACCAGCGGATGCGCTCCTGGTAGTCCTTGCCCAGCCGCTGCAGCTCGGCACCGGCCAGGGTCGGCTCGATCTCGCCGTCCATGGCCTCGGAGACCAGCAGGCGCAGCTCCACCAGGTAGAGCGGCGGGGGCAGGATGTCGGCCGTCAGGTCCTTGGACTGCAGCAGGCTGTCGCTGGCGCTGCGCTGCCTGGCCTCGCCCCATTGCGCGGCGGCGAACACGGCGCTGGCGGCCAGCAGGCCGGCCAGGGCCAGCAGGGCGATGGCGTGGGCCACGGATTTCAGACGGAACATGGTGCAGCTTCCCTTCGTCCGGCAACCCGATGGGGTCAGACAGAACCGTGCCGGTGGCCGATGGGCGTGACTCTGAGGGCGGCTGCTGGTCCGAAAGGTCAGAAATGAGCCCGGGCAGATGGGCATTTGCACCGCCCACTGGCTTCGGCTGAACGCGGCATCAGCCCAGGCTGCGTCAACTTGGCGAAGATCAAGCTGCAGGCCGGCGAGCGTGGCGCGCAGGCTGCACCAGGCCCCATCCGGCCCAGGCTCGCGCTGAGAGATGATGCCGATGACGCCTGGGCGCCGGATGATCGAATCCATCAGATTCGGGGAGTCGCGATGAGTGGCAATCAGGAGGGTCGGCCCTGGCTGGGCGGCCTGCTTTCACATCCGATCTTCGCGGCCCTGCTGCTGGCTTCCGGCGCCCTGGTGCTGCGCGAGGTCACGCTGGAGGGCAACCGCCCGCCCGCCAACGAGCCCCGCATCGAACAGCGCGAAGCCCTGCAGGACACCGACGCCCGGCTCTGGCAGGACCCGCTGGGCGCGGTGGCACGCGAGCGGGCAGCCTTGCCGGCGGAGAAGCGCAGCCCACCCGGCCTGGCCGGGAGACATACCGAGGAAGCGGTGGTGGACATGGTGGCCGGCCTGGCCAATGCCGGCCATCAGGTGGTGATCCTCCCCGTGATGCTGCCCGGCGGGCCATATGCCGAAAGCGTCGAGTACCGCCGCCGCAGCCGCTATGCCGTGCTCTCGGCCCTGAACGCCGAGCAGTTCTCGCCCTTCGATACCGAGCACCTGGGTTGGTACATGCCGCGTACCTCCGGTGCGTGGGCCACCGCGACCCAGCTTGCCGCCGGGCGCCGGCGCAGCCTGCCCGAAGTCATCCCCTTCGAGACCTTCGAGCCCGCGCCCGACAACCTCGAAATCCGTCCCGAGAAGACCCGCGTGCTGGTGCTCTGGCTCAACGGCGATGCCTTCTATGACGAGCCGCTCGCTCGCCTCAACGAACTGATCCAGCCTTACCTGCACAAGCTCAACCGCAAGCCCGGCGATGCGCCTGGCGCAGACAGGCCACGACTGCTGGTGCGGGTCCTCGGCCCCCTCGGGTCGGATGGGTTGCGCGCGATGGTCGACGAGGTGAGCGCCACGCCGTCCGCGGCGATGGCGGGCTGGCAGGGTTTGAGCCGGCTCTCCGCCGAGGGTGGGCTGCGCATCATCTCGCCGGGAGCCACGGTGGCAGACAAGGCCTTTCTGCGTCCCGGATCGAGCCGATCCGGGACGGCCTCTGGCCGGTCTGGTGAAGCGTCGGCGGTGGCCGAGGCGGCCTCGACCATCCCGGCGTTGATGAAGCGCAAGG
The DNA here is from genome assembly GCA_046046045.1 of Pseudomonadota bacterium. Lineage (GTDB taxonomy): Bacteria > Pseudomonadota > Gammaproteobacteria > Burkholderiales > Burkholderiaceae_C > Sphaerotilus. The sequence goes on from JBJOKP010000116.1 coordinate 4,087, forward strand.
GCATCGAGTTCCTGCGCACGATCGCAACCGATCAGGTGCTGACCCAGTCCCTCACGGATGAACTGGCGCTGCGCGGGCTGAAGGCTCACGTGACGCGGCCCTCCGATCCCACCACGCCGCTGTTCCTGGACCGCGACAGCCTGAGGCTGCTCTGCTGGCAATGGGGCGATCCACGCGGTGGCATGGGCCGTGCCCTGCCTGCCACGGTGATCGACGAGCGGCGTGAGGCCGATCGCCGCCAGCCCTGGAGCGCAGGACGGCTGCGGGTCGCCCCGGCAAGTGGGGTGCCGATGGCGTCCATCCTGCCCTCGACCGGGACCGGACCGCTCACCCTGGTGCCACCGTCCCAGGTGGCCCTGGTGACCGAGTGGGACACGCTCTACGGGCGCAGCCTGCGCCGCGATTTCATGATCGACGACGTGGACGCCACCGGCTTCTGCCTGCACCGGTTCGCCTATGTGCGCGGGCTGGACGGACAGCTGCCTGAACAAGGCAAGGCCCAGGGCGACGTGGGGAGCAAGGCTGCCGCGGCCAAGGACGACAACCGTCGCAAGGACGGCAGCTTCATCGAGCGCCCGGAGGGCCAGAGCCAGTTCGACTACCTGCGCCGTCTGGCCGCCCGGCTGCGCGAGCGCGACGCCCAGTTGCGTGCCCTGCATGGCCCGGAAGGCGGCATCCGGGCCATCGGCGTGCTGGGCAATGACGTCTACGACAAGCTGCTCGTGCTGCAGGCACTGCAGGCCGACTTCCCCACGGCCATCTTCTTCACCACCGATCTGGACAGCCGTCTGCTCCATCCCCGTGAACAGGCCTGGGCGCGCAACCTGATCGTGGCCTCCAGCTACGGCCTGAGCCTGAGCGACAACCTGCAGGGCGGCACCCCGCCGCTGAGGGACAGCTACCAGACGGCCATCTACTTCTCGATGCGGCTGATCTTCAAGGATCTTTCCGACCAGCAGAAACACGCGGCCTTTGTGGCCCGTCCTGAGGACTTCAGGGACAGGGAAGCGCCGCTGCCGCCGCTCTCGGTGGAACAGTGGCAGGCCCTGCTGGACCGCTGGCTGGCCAAGCCCCGCGTCTTCGAGGTCGGTCGGACCGGTGTGTTCGATTTCGAGCCGGTCCGTCCCGCCCTGGTTCGTCGACCCGGCAGCGCAGCGGCGGCCGACGTGGCGGCGTCGACGGAGGCGCCGGCCTGGGCCACGCCCCTGGATGCCGCCTGGGCCTGCAGGATGCAGGTGCGCCATTGCAGCACCATCCATCCCCCTCACAGTCCGCGCTATCCACGGCCAGGCCTGGTGGCGCTGACGCTGGGCTTCAGCGCCGTGCTGCTGCTGTGCTGGGCGCCCGTCCTGGCGCTCAAGCGCAACTGGCGCCGGGGGCTGCGGCGCTTCGTGGCCCGCGGCACCACGCCGTGGCGGCGCGGGCGGCGCCGAGCCGGGCTGGTGGCCGGGGTGGTGCTGGTGCAGCTGGCGATTCCGGCAGCGGCAGCCAGCCAGTGGGACCGTTTTGCCAACTGGCTGACCCGCGACGGCAAGCCCATCAGCCTGGGTGAAGGCATCAGCCTGTGGCCCAGCGAGGCCCTGCATGTCTTCAGCCTGCTGCTCTGCCTCTACCTGCTGATGCGGGGCTGGCACGGACTGGGGGTCAATCTCGACCGCATCAACCGCGCCCTGCGCATGGGCAGCACGCGCCGCCGCCTGGAGGCCGAGCAGCGTCGTGACGAGGCCACCCTGCCGCCCTGGCAGCGCCTGATCAACACGGTCACCCTGCGCCAGCACTATTCGGCCCGCGTGCAGGCCTCGCAGGACCGGCCGCCGCGGCCCCCCGGGCCCTCGCACGACATGAATGCCACGGCCGAGGTGACCTGGAAGTTCTTCATTTCCCAGAACCGTGCTGGTTCGCGCCTGCTGCGCAGCGCCATCGGCGCGGCGGTGGCGACGCTGGCCTGCTGGGGCCTGCTGCGCGCCTTTGCCGAGGCGCCGGGCGTGCCGCAACGCGGCACGATCTCCGCCCTGTGGCACCACTGGGTGGCGCTGGGCGTGGTGGGGATGCTGACCCTGCTGGTGTTCTACGTGGCCGATGCGACCCTGCTGTGCGTGCGCTACCTGCGCGAACTGCGCCTGCAGAAGCTGGGCTGGCCGGCCAGCACCTATGCCGCCTTCCGCAAGCGCTACGGCCACCTGCCCGATGCCTTGCTTGACCACTGGATCGACCTGCAGTTCATCGCCATGCGCACCGACTCGGTCGGCCAGCTCATCTACTACCCCTTCATCGTGCTGTCGCTGCTGCTGCTCTCGCGCAGTTCCTTCTTCGACGACTGGCATCTGCCGCTGGCCGTGCAGCTCATGGCCGGGCTGTGCGTGGCCATCGTGCTGGGCTGCGTCGTCGCCCTGCGCCAGGCTGCCGAGGCCTCGCGCAGTGCCGCGCTCAAGGCCGTGTCCGAGGCGCAGATGCGGGCCCAGGTGCCGGGTTATCAGCCTGGCACCGGTGCGGCCAGCAGCGAACAGCTCGATCTGCTGCATGAGCGCATCACCGACCTCAAGGCTGGCGCCTTCGCCCCCTTCAGCCAGCAGCCCTTGCTGAAAGCGGTGCTGCTGCCCTTTGCCACCGTGGGCGGCACCAGCCTGCTGGACCTCATGGCCATGGCGCGCATCTGAGCAGATGCAGCGGGATCAGCCACCGGGGCCGCGGCGGCGCG
>JBJOKP010000117.1:0-6686 GCA_046046045.1 Pseudomonadota bacterium
AGGCCGTGCTGCAGGCGGTGGACCGCACCGAGATCCTGCCGCGCGACGTGGACGGCCGCGTGCCGCCCGACATCGAGCTGCGCCTGGACCCCAACGAGCACTGAAGGCCGGGCGCTCGCCGGCCGGCAGGATTTCGCCCGTCACCCTCGCGGGATCGGCAGCGCCAGCCCCCGGCATCGCCGGAACAGGCCCTCAATTCGACCCTTCACCCGGGTCAAGATGGACGAGCATCGCCCGAAATGAAACCCACCCCGCCCATCGTCCTGCGGGTGGAGCTGGAGCCATGTCCACGTCCTTCCCCGCCGATCCCGCCGTTGCCACCAGCCCGCCGGCCATCCTGCTGCCCGAGCTGAGGCTGCTGCCCATCGCGGCCCTGCGCGCCGGGCTCTTCGTCGAGCTCGACCTGGGCTGGCTGGCCCACCCCTTCCCGACCAACCGCTTCCGCCTGCGCGGCGACGACCAGATCGCCACCCTGCGCAGCCTGGGCCTGACCCAGGTGAAGGTGAGGCTGGACCTGAGCGATCCGCGTGCCGTGGCCCTGCTGCGGCCCGGCGTGGGCATGGCGTCGGAGGCTGCTGCGACAAGCGCTGCGGCGGCCGGCACGGTCACGGCGGCCCCCGTCCAGGCCCGCCCGGGCGAATCAGGCCAGGCAGCCCGCGGCGAGGCAGCGGGTCTGTCCACGGCTTCGCAACGCGCGGCATCAACTTCAGCCAGCCCCGAGGCGGCGCCACCCCCATCGGGCGCCAGCCCGGGCCCGGCGGCCCGCAGTGCCACGCTCACCCCCCTGCCCTCGGCGCCGCTGCAGCGCGCGATGCAGCATGTGCAGCGCTGCGCCGAGGCGCACAGCGAACGCCTGCATCAGCAGGCCCTGGCCCAGTGGCAGACCCTGGCGCGGGAGGCGGTGGTCCACCCCACCCAGTCCGCCCAGACCGCCGCACGTTATGCGCAGGAGCTGGTCGATCGCCTGGCGGCCGACCCCGACGCCACGCTGCGGGTGCTGCACCTGGCCCAGCTGCCGCCGGTGGCCACCCATTCGGTCAACGTCAGCATGATCTCGCTGCTGCTGGCCCGCCGCATGGGGGCCGACCTGGCCGAGCAGCGCCAGGTCGCCCTGGGCGCCTTCGTGCATGACCTGGGCAAGCTCGCCACCATGCGCCGCCAAGGCGGCAGCAGCGCCGGCGCCACCGAGGACCATGTCCTGCAGGGCCTGCAACTCGGCCGCCGCATGGGCCTGCCCCAGCCGGTGCTGGACGTGATCGCCCAGCACCATGAGCGCCATGACGGCTCCGGCCTGCCGGCCAGGCTGGCCGGCCTGGCCATCTGCCGCGCCGCCCGCATCGTGGCCCTGGTGGACGACTACGACCGCCTCTGCAATCCGCCCGAGGGCCAGACCGCCTGCACCCCGCACGAGGCCCAGGCCCTGCTCTACGCCCGCACCCGCAGCCGCACCCAGGCCGGCAGCAGCCAGCCCGGCGACCCGGCCGCCGCTGCAGCCGGCAGCAGCCACAGCCCCTTCGACCCCGAGGTGCTCACCGCCTTCGTGCGCCTGATGGGCGTCTACCCGCCCGGCAGCCTGGTGCAGCTCTCCAACGAGCGCCATGCCCTGGTGGTGGCCGCCCATGCCGAGCGCCCGCTCGAACCCCTGGTGCAGCTCTACCTGCCCGGCCGGTCGCGCGAGGACTGCCCCGTCCTGCCGCTGCAGGGCAGCGGACTGACCATCAAGCGCAGCCTGCGGCCGGAGCAGTTGCCCGCCGCCGCCCTGGCCTGCCTGGCCCCGGGCACCCGGCTGGGCTGGTCCTACACCCAGGGCTTCGGCAACCCGACGGCACAGCGCGAGGCAGCCTGATCCAGGCGACATGCCCGAGGCCGACGCGGCCGCGGGCGGATGCCCGCCTCACTGCCATGTCGCCCGGGCTTTGCGACACTTGCCGCATGGCTGACTCCCCCGTCTCACCCGCCTCCGCGCCGCCCGCAGCGGCACCACAGGTGGTCCACCATCCCGAGATGCGGCGCTTCACGGCGCTGGTCGAGGGTCGGGAGAGCGAGCTGGCCTACCGGCCGCCCCATGCCGCGGCTGACCCGGGCGCCGAGCCGCGCCCGGTGGTGGACTTCGTGCACACCGGTGTGCCCCGAGCCCTGGAAGGTCGCGGCATCGCCGCCGCCCTGGTGGCCGCCGGCCTGGCCTGGGCGCGCGAGCAGGGCCTGGCGGTGCGCCCGGTCTGCTCCTACGTGCGGGTCTACATGCGCCGCCATCCCGAGACGGCCGACCTGCTGCCGCGCGCCTGAGGCGCGGGGCGCCGCCCGTCTCACTCGCGCAGGTCAATCACCTTCACCCTGACCTTGCGCTCACGGTCGTCGCGGCGCAGCGTCAGCTCCACCTGGGCGTCGATGCCGGCGCGGTCAAGTTCGGCCACGAAGCTGGACAGGGTCTCGATGGCCCGGCCGTTCACCGCCACGATCACGTCGCCCAGGTCGCCGCTGCGGCGGTTGAGCGGCTTGATGCCGGCCGCCGCCGCGGGCGTGCCACGCGCCACCTCGGCGATCACCACGCCGCTGACACCGGCGCGGGCCACCAGATCGGGCCGCACCGGCGTGATGCCTATGCCCGGCAGGGGCGCCCGGCCCTTGGCGATGAGGGCTGGCACCACGCGGTTCACCAGGTCGGCCGGGATGGCGAAGCCTATGCCCGCGCTGCTGCCGCTGTTGCTGCGGATGGCCGAGTTCACGCCGATCAGCCGCCCGGCGCTGTCCAGCAGTGGCCCGCCGGAATTGCCCGGATTGATGGCCGCGTCGGTCTGGATCACGCCCAGCACCTCGCGGTAGTTGGCCGTGGGCAGTTCGCGGTCCAGGGCGCTCACCAGGCCGCGGGTCAGGGTGCGCGACAGGCCGAAGGGATTGCCGATGGCATAGACCGTCTGGCCGATCTTGAGGTCGCGCGAGCTGCCCAGCGGCAGGGGCCGCAGCTCGCGCGGCGGCCTGACCAGGCGCACCACGGCCAGGTCATATTCAGGCGCGGCGCCGATGATCTCGGCCTCCACCGGCTTGCCGGCATCGAGCTGCACATAGACCTTGCGCGCGCCCTCCACCACGTGGAAGTTGGTGACGACATGGCCGGCGCCGTCCCAGACGAAGCCACTGCCAGCGCCCTGGCCCACCTCGTCGCCGAAGACGCTGCGCTGCACCGTCTCGGTGGTGATGTAGGCCACCGAGGGCGAGGCCGTCTCGAACAGGCGCACGACGGCCGATTCGTCGGCCAGCAGGGCACCGCGCGGCGCCACCTCGCGCGGCTGGGCCTCGCGCCGGCCCTGGGCCTGGCCAACCAGGGCCAGGCCGGCGCCCAGCAGGGCCACGATCAGGGCGAGCAGCAGGCGCGGCCAGCGGCGCAGGGCAGGGAACAGGGACATCCAGGGCTCCTGAGGGGCGGTGTTTGGCAGTCCTGCAGGCTGAGGGCGAATCCGGCAGCTTCAAGGCCCACACCCGCCGTCAGGGGGCTGTCGGGACGTTCCACCCTGTCGCCGACCGGCCACGTCGCCGGGGCGGGTGAATCGCGTTTCGCGAGGTGGCGGAGGCCGGCCCGGGTCAGCCCTTGAATCCGCACGGCCGGGCACGAGATGGCGCCGCATCGTCATGCAGCCCTGCGCCATCCCCTGCCACCCACCCCTGCCGGAGACCCCATGCCCAACCATCTGGACGACCTGCTGGCCCGCATCCGTGCCCTGCAGGACGAGGTCGAGGACGAATACCGCGAGCGCCGCGCCGAATGGGAGGCCCGCCGCGCCCAGCTGGCCGGCGAGTTCGCCCGCCAGCAGCGCCGCTACAAGATCGGCCTGTTCCGCTTCCTGCGCCGCTCCAGCCTCCTGGTGGTGCTGAGCGCCCCGGTCATCTATGCCGGCTGGATCCCCTTCCTGCTGATGGACCTGTTCGTCACGGTCTACCAGTGGATCTGCTTTCCCATCTACGGCATCCCGCGGGTGCGACGCGCGGACTACCTGGTCTTCGACCGCGAGGACCTGCCCTACCTGAACGCGATCGAGAAGTTCAACTGCTTCTACTGCTCCTACGGCAACGGCGTGGCGGCCTACACCCGCGAGGTGGCCGCCCGCACCGAGCAGTACTGGTGCCCCATCAAGCATGCCCGGCGCATGCGCGATGCCCATGGCCGGTATCCCAAGTTCTTCGACCATGGCGATGCGGAGGCCTTCCGCCAGGGCCTGGCCCGGCTGCGGCGCCAGTACGACGAGGAACCGCCAACGCAATGAGGCAGACCGGGTGCACGAGTCCGCGGTGACGGGCCGCCGGCCAGGCAGCTCGCGGCCGGTGCGGATGAGCGGGAGCGGCGCCGGGTATGCTCGGCGCCCCTCATCCGACCCTGACCGATGCAACGAGGCATCTCCTACGCCGCCCTGGCCTATGTGCTCTGGGGCCTGTTCCCGCTCTATTTCGCCGGCCTGCACGGCGTGCCGGCGCTGGAAATCCTGGGCCACCGCATCGCCTGGTCGCTGCTTTTCCTCTTCGGCCTGCTGGCCCTGCGCGGCGGCTTCGGCTGGCTGGGCCCGGCCCTGCGCAACCCGGCCCTGCTGCGCAGCTTTGGCGCCAGCGCCCTGCTGCTGGCGGCCAACTGGTTCATCTACATCTGGGCCATCGGTCAAGGCCGGGTCATCGAGGCCAGCCTGGGCTACTTCATCACCCCGCTGGCCAATGTGCTGACCGGCCGCCTGGTGCTGAAGGAGAAGCTTTCCACCGGCCAGTGGCTGGCCGTGGCCCTGGCCACCGCCGGCGTGGCCTGGATGAGCCTGCGCCTGGGCGCACCGCCCTGGATCGCCCTGGCCCTGGCCACCAGCTTCTCGATCTACGGCTACCTGCGCAAGACCGCCCCGCTGGGTGCGCTGGAAGGCCTGACGCTGGAGACCCTGGCCCTGGCGCCCTTCGCCCTCGTCGGCCTGGGCTGGACCCTCTGGGCCGGCAGCAACGCCTTCGCCGCCGCACCCGCGCTGCAGCAGGGCCTGCTGGTGGGCGTGGGACCGCTCACCGCCATCCCGCTGCTGCTGTTCGCCGCCGGCGCCCGCCGCATCCCCATGGCGGTGCTGGGCATGCTGCAGTACATCGGCCCCAGCATCGGCATGCTGCTGGGCGTGTTCTGGTTCCACGAGGCCTTCGGCGGCGCGCGGGCCCAGGGCATCGTCATCATCTGGGCCGGCTGTGCCGTCTTCAGCGCCGATCTGCTGCTGCGCCAGCATGCCGCCCGGCGTGCCGATGCCCGCGCGGCAGCGGCTGCCACCGCAGCCTCCCCGTCCTGAGTCCTTCGTCTTTCCTCTCCCGCCTGCCATGACCCGTCTGCGTCACAAGCTGCTGTCCGTGCGCGATCTGCTGGTCACCGCCGGCCCCATCGGTCTGCTGGGCCTGGGCCTCATCGCCCTGGCCTACTGGTGGCTGGACCCCACGCCGCCCAAGCACCTCACCATCGCCACCGGCCCGGTGCAGAGCGCCTACGCCGAGTTCGGCCAGCGTTACGCCGCCGCCCTCAAGGCCCACGGCGTGAGCGTGACGCTGCGGCCCAGCCAGGGCTCGTCCGAGAACCTGCATCTGCTGGAAGCCGGCGAGGTCGATGCCGCCTTCGTGCAGAGCGGCAGCGTCGAGCCTCTGCCGCCCGACACGCCCGACGAGCGCGACCTGGCCAGCCTGGGCAATCTCTTCCGCGAACCGCTCTGGGTCTTCTACCGCAGCGCCGTGGCCGAGGCCCGCCTGGGCACGCCGCGGGTCGACAGCCTGGTGCAGCTGAAACACTGGCGCGTGGACATCGGCCAGGAAGGTGCAGGCGTGGGCGGCCTGGCCAAGCGCCTCTTCGCCGCCAACGGGCTGGATCCGGCGCGCATGGCCCTCAGCCGGCGCGAACCCACACCCGCCGTGGTGGAGCTGCTGGCCGGGCGCATCGACGCCCTGGTGCTGGTCTCGGCGCCCGAATCGCCCCTGGTGCAGCTGCTGCTCATCACCCCGGGCGTGCGCCTGCTGGACTTCGCCCAGGCCGAAGCCTATGCCCGCCGCGTGCCCCAGGTGAGCCCGGCCCTGCTGCCACGCGGCGTGGTCAATCTGGCGCGCGACCTGCCGCGCGAGGACGTGCGACTGGTCGCCACCACCGGCAGCATGGTGGTGCGCGAGGGCATCCACCCGGCCTTGCAGCAGCTGCTGGTGCAGGCGGCCCAGCGCATCCACAGCCCCGCCAACTGGTTCCAGAGGAAGGGCGAGTTTCCGCAGGGCCAGGCCGGCGAGTTCGCACTGTCGGAGGAAGCCGAGCGCTACTGGCGCAAGGGCCCGTCGCTGATGCAGCGCTGGCTGCCCTTCTGGGCCGCCAACCTGCTGGACCGCATGTGGGTGGTGGTGCTGTCCATCCTGGCCGCGCTCATCCCTCTCTCGCGCATCATTCCGCCCATCTACGCCTTGCGCATCCGCTCGCGCATCTTCCGCTGGTACGGCCTGCTGCGCGGCATCGAGGACGACCTGGTCGCCCAGCGCCGCGAAGCACCTGCCCTCCTCCACGAGCTCGACAGGATCGAGACCCATCTGGAGAAGCTGCATGTGCCGCTGTCGTACACCGATCAGCTGTATGCGCTGCGCAGCCACATCAGCCTGGTCCGCCGCCGCGTGCAGGCTGGCCCGCCCCTGCGCGCACCCGACGGTGCCTAGGCGAA
>JBJOKP010000118.1:0-6679 GCA_046046045.1 Pseudomonadota bacterium
CACGGAAGAGACCGACCTGGAGCGCATCGGCGTGATCGGCGCCACGGGCAGCACGGTGGCCGAGTTCCTGGGCCACAACCAGGCCGAAGCCCGCGTGGTGCTGGTGGCCCCGGGCATCCGGCTGCCGGACCAGTCCACCCTGCCACCGGCCTACACCGCCGCGGCCATCGCCGGGCTGATCTCCTCGCTGCCCGTGCAGACCAGCCTGACCAACAAGCCGGTCAACCTGCCGGGCCTGGCCGTGCTGGCCAACCGCGGCGAGCAGGCCCAGCTCATCCAGCGCAATGTGCTGACCCTGGTGGCCAAGGAAGGCCTGCGGGTGCTCAAGGGCGTGACGACCGAAGGCGTGGGCGCGCCCTATTCGGCCATCCCGACCCGGCGCATCGTGGACTACGCCAAATACGGCGTGCGCTCGGCCGCCAACCCCTACATCGGGCGACTCAACAACGCGCGGGTGCGCGGCGCGCTCAAGGCCACGCTGGACGCCTTCCTCACCGGCATGGTGCAGGACGAGGCGCTGACCGGCTACACGCTGGAGGTCAACGCCACGCGGGCGCAGGAGATCGCGGGCCAGGTCGACGTGATCATGACCATCCAGCCCACCTTCAGCATCGACTTCATCCGCGTTGTCATGACGCTGCAATAAGCCAGGAGACCCCGTCATGCCCAACGACGTCTTGCGCGCCATCGATGCGGTGCTGGTGCTGGGGGTCGGCGACACCGCCAGCCCCGAAGGCCAGGCTGCCGATGCCCTGGTGTCCCAGTACGACCTGTCCAACGTGGTCGGCCGGCTCACCAACGTGTCCATCGCCATCACCAGCGATGTCCAGCCCTTCTACGAGATCGGCAACCGCTACCCCACCCACCTGCGCCCGGGCATCGTGCGCGTCAAGGGCAGCGCTGACCGGGCCCATGTGAACGGCGCCCTGCTGCGCCTGCTGCTGGGCGAAGGCGCCAGCAGCCCGCCCTCGGGCCCGGCCTTCGTCCAGCCCTCGTTCAACCTCATCTCGACGCTGCGCGATCCCAACCATCCCACCCAGTCGACCAAGGTGACCCTCTTCGGCGTCAAGTTCGACAGCTGGACCTACGCCATCCCCTCCGACAACTTCGTGATGGAAGGGGTCACCTTCCAGGCCCTGCGCGTGGCCTACGAGGAAAGCTGAGGCGGCTGAACCATGGGCCTCGACGATCTTCAGCTCGGCGGCCAGGTGCTGACGGCGCAGGACCTCCTGGCCGGCAGCCTGCTGGTGCACGACATCGCCATCCCGGCCGCCGTGCTGCACCCGGGCCAGGACGAGACCGGGGACGCTGCCGCTGACCGGGCCGAACGGGTGGTGCGCCTGCGTCCGCTCAAGGTCGGCACCCTGGCCCTCATCACCCGCGCGGCGCGGGACGACGCCGCCCTCCTGCCCCTGCTGATGATCAAGGAGGCCCTGGTCGCCCCCGTGCTCACGCTCGACCAGGCGCGCCAGATGCACGCCGGGCTGGTGCAGTTCCTCGTCGCCGCCATCAATCACATCTCGGGCCTGGAGGGCGGCCAGCAGGCCGTGCGGGCCGCCAGCACCTCCCCCGTCGGTGAAGCCCATCTGCTGCTGGCCCGCCACTACGGCTGGACGCCCGCCCAGGTGGCCGAACTCACCCCGGCGCAGATGGCGCTCTACCTCGCCGGCCTGACCGCGCCGGCGGCGGGCAGCTCGGACACTGCCGTCCCGGGCGCAGCCGCGCAGGGAGCCCCCTGGTGAGCACGCCCGCGTGGAACGCGGCCGCCGACCTGGCCTGGCAACAGGCCCAGGCGCTGCTGGACGACTGCAGCACCCGCTGGATGGCTGACCTGGCCGAGGACCTGCCCCTGGTCGCCTTGGGTCAGCCCGCCGACCTGGATCGCAGCCTGCGCCTGGCTCTCGGACGGGCGGTCCAGACCGCCGATGGTTCTGCCCTCAGCGAGACCGCGGCATCCGTCCCATCGCGACGCGCGGTGGCTCGATCGGCTGCTCCCACCGAAGACCTGACCGGCTTGATGCCCGAGGTGACCGGTCGCCTCGCGCACCTCGCCTCCGCGCCGCGAATCTCCAGTCTCGATCGGTCACCGACCGCCTTGTCGGCCTCTGGCTCAGACCAGACTCAGCACGGGTCAGGACTGCCAGCGCCAGCCCGCGCCACAGCCATCCGCCCGACGGCCACGACCGGCTTGATCGACTCAGCCGCAACCCCGCAGCCAAGCTGGGCCGAGCGACGCCATGCAGCCGCCGCACCGTCCGTGGCATCCGCTGCCTTGCAGACCAGGATGGTCCCCCTGGCGCATCCGCAAGCCACCGCGTCCCGCAGCTTGCCGGCGTCTGGGCGAGACGTCGAAGCCTCACCGGCGTCGACGAGGCGGCCAGACCAGCGCTCTGCCCGCGACGTGGGCGCTCCCCCGGCATCCAGCAGCCCAGGTGCCAACGCAGCCACATGGCGCCCGGAGGCAGGCTCTGATTCGGCGAACCATGCAGCCAGCACTTCGATCGCCGGCTTGACACGAACCAGCGCCCCCATCCCGGCCCCGACCCCGGCCTCAGCACCGCGGCCCGCAGTGGCGAGCGCCACGCCTCCAGCCGACAACGCCGCCGCATCGGTGCCCTCCGGACCTGGGCTGGCCGCAGGCCGCCTTTTGGGCCAGGTGCCAGAGTCACCAGCCTCGCCAGTGATGGGGCCCCGCGCCAGCAGCCGCCTGGTCAGCGGCCTGCCGGCCCTGCAGCAGCTGATGCAGGCTCAGCTGGCCGCGAGCCGGCTGCAGCAGGACGCCAGGTCGCCCGACCTCGTCCCCGCCCGGGTTGCCGGTTTGGGCCAGGCCGCACACGCCGTGGCAGACGCAATCCCGGCGCCGCCCGTGACCACCGCCACTCCGCCAACGCTGGCCGTCCCCAGCGCACCCGCCGACCTGCTGGCCGATGCCGAGCTGCTGGACCGCTTGACCGAGGAGATCGAGGACAGGCTGGAAGAACGCTGGCGCGAGCAGGCCATCCGCCACCTGGGCACCACCTCGGGGGTGCTCTGACATGGCGCTCGAGATCGCCGGCGTGGCGCTGGACAAGCTGCTCAGCATCGAGGTGAGCGAGGCCGCGCGCTTCGTGCACCACGCCGTGCCCGGGCAGGACGGCGAACAGGCCCAGGCCCTGGGCCGGCCCAGCGTGCGCATCCAGGTCAGCGGCATCGTCTACGGGCCGAGCGCGGCCGACGATCTGCAGACGCTGCGCGGCCACCTGCTCGGCCGCGACCCGGTCGACTTCTTCTGCGAGATCACCGGCCAGGGCTATTTCTCGCAGGTGCTGGTCGAGCGGCTGGAGGCCAGCCAGCGCGTTGGCCCGGCCGACGAGTTCGATTTCCGCCTCGGGCTGGTCGAATTTGTGCCGCCGCCGCCGCCCCCCTCGCTCAATCCGCTGGACGGCATCGACACCAGCCTGATCGACGAGGCGGCCGGGCTCATGGACGAGGTGCAGGACGCCATGGCCGCCGTCTCCGGCATCGCCGGCCTGCTCTCGGGCGCCAGCAGCTTCGGCGACCCCACCAGCAAACTCGGCGGCCTGCTGGACGTGTTCAGCGCCGCCAGCCAGGGCGGCGTCGGCGCCGTCGGCACCGTCAAGGACGCGTTATGAGCGGCGTCAGCGCCAGCCTGCCGGACCTGGGCGCGGCCAGTGACGCCGCCGCCAATGTGCAGACCGGCCTGGGCGGTCTGCTCAGCCTGACGGCCTCGCTCACCACGCCCGGGCCCGATGCGCCGCTGAACGCGGTGAGTGCCGCCCTGGCCGGCCTGCAGACCCATCTGCACATCGACATCAGCGGGCTGTCGGAAGGCCTGCCGCGCGCCTTCACCACCATCGAACATGCGCTGCCGCCGGACGCCCTGCGCCTGGTCGAGACCCTGGACGGCGCCTACCGCACCCTGTCGGGCCTGCTGGCCGACCACGCCCTGGTGCAGCAGATCCAGTCCGGCGCCAGCCTGGAGCAGACCGCCCTGGCCCTGGTGGATGGCGTGCTCGCCCAGTTCAGCCAGCGCCTGGCCGACCTGGGCACCCAGCTCATCGATGCCGACACCCTGGCCCAGGTGCGCGAGGCCCTGGCCATGCTCGACCAGCTGGCCGGCGGCACCGTGCCCCCGCCCGACGAGCTGCTGGGCTTTCTGTCCCATCACCTGGTCGGCCTGGAGCACACCCTGCTGGCCAGCGCCCAGGGTGAACTGGGCACGGCCCTGAGCCAGCTCGAGCCACTGGCCCAGGCCGCCTTCCAGGCCCGCCTGGCCGGCCCCGGTGCCGCCCTGGACGCCGCCTTCCGGCCGCTCGCCATCGCCCTGCGCGATTTCGACCCCGCCGAGCTCACGCACTACGCCGCGCTCGAAGGCCTGCTGCAGACCTGGGCCGACGCCATCAACACCGCCTTCGACGCCCTGGAGGCCGGCTATGACGCCGCCCAGGTGGTCGTCGACCAGGCCCCGCTGCAGGCCCTGTTCGACGCCCATGCCACGGCGCTGGAGGCCGTGCCGCTGGACCAGGTGCCCACGGTGGACGATGCCGTGCAGGCCATGGCCGGGCTGATCGAATCGCTGCTGGCGCGCCTGAGCATGAGCTTGTCCCCGCAGGACCTGGCCGCGCAGGTGCAGCGGGTCTCGGCCAGCGTGCACGAGATGTTTGCCCAGTCCGGCCTGGCCCAGGTGCGCCAGATCCTGCTGGACTTCATCGCCAGCATCCGCGACGCCGTCGAGGCCGTGCCGGCCGACGATGCCCGCCGCGCCGTCACCGGCATGCTGCGCCGGGTGCACCAGGAGCTGGACGCCCTGGGCATCGCGCGGGTGCGCAGCGGCATTGCCGAGGGCTTCTCCTCTGCCCATGCCTTCATCCACGACCAGATCGGCAACGACCTGCTGGCGCCGCTGGCCCAGGCGCTGGACACGGCCCTGCACCAGCTCGACAACCTGCCCATCGAGGAACTCGGCACGACGCTGGCCGACGCCGTGCGCCAGATCGGCGGCGTGATCGACCAGCTGGACGCCGAGCTGGGCAGCGCCCTGGACGAGCTGGTCACCCTGCTGGCCCGGCTGGACACGGTGGACTACCGCCCGCTGGCCGACGAGGTGGTGGACGAGATCACCGCGCTCAAGATCCGGCTGGCCGCCATCCGGCCCGAGTCGCTCTCCGACGTGGAGAAAGTGGCCCTGCAGGCCGGCCTGGCCATCCTGCGCGCCATCGACCTCGAATCCTTCATCGAGACCAATCTCAACCAGGGGTATGCAGCCCTGGACGACGAGCTCGTCCAGGCCGTCAACACGGCGCTGAACGCCTGGCTGGACCTCCGCCAGCGCCTGGGCGTGTTCGACGGTGCGGCCCTGGCCGCGCCCATCACCCAGGCCTTCGCCGACATCCAGCGGGCCGTGGCCAGCGTGGACGGTGCGGGTGTGCTGGCGCCGCTGCAGCAGCTCATCGACCAGCTCACCGCCCAGGCCGAGGGACTCAACCCGGCTGCCCTGCTGCAGCCGCTCGAAGCCCCCTACGGCCGCATGATGGCCACGATCAACCGCGCCAACCCGGACGTGTGGGTGGCGCCGCTGCGGGTGCTGCACGGCGAGATCGACCGCGTCATCACCCTCATCGACATCACGCCGCTGCTCACCACGCTGGAGCGCAAGGAGCGCGAGCTCTTCGCCCAGGCGCGCGACGGCCTGGCCGCGGCGCTGGAGTCGGTGCATCTGCCCCCCCCGCTGGACAGCTTCCTGGACACCATGAAGGCCCTGGTGCTGGGCTTGGCCGATGCGGTCTTCGGCGACCCGGACGGCACGCTGCGCCGCTACAGCCTGGACCTGAACGGCAGCCTGCGCCCGAGCAGCCTGTTCCAGCCGCTGGATGCGGTGTTCGACCGCCTAGTGGCCGCCCTCGACACCCTGCCGCCCGAGCAGATGCTGGCCGCGCTGGAAGACATCCGCCTGGGCCTGGGCGTCGCCCTGCCGGCGCTGGACCCGGCCGCCATCCTGGCCGGCCTGCGCCGGTCCGAGGCTGGCCTGGCCCAGATGTCGCCCGGCGCCCTGACCGGCCTGGCCGCCCTGCCGGCCCTGCGCGCCCGCCTGCAGGCCACGCTGGAGGCCCAGGTCGACCTGTCCGTCGACCTCGGGCTGGCCCGGGCCTCGCTGCAGGCCAGGCTGGCGCTCACCCTGGATCCGCTGTCCCTGCAACCGGAAGCCGCCGACGACGCGGCCAGCCCCCTGCCGCCCGGCCTGCCGCCGACCCGGCTGGCCCGCCTCGATGCACGCCACCGCGCCCTGGTCACCGCCCTGCGCCTGCGCCTCAACACCCTGGACACGCGGCGCGCCCAGGCGGCATACACCCAGCTGGCCGCCGGCCTGGTGCGGGTTCTGCCGCCCTTCCTGCGCCAGTCCCGCCCGCTCACCCTGGGCGATGTGCGCAGCGGCCTGGCGGCGCTGCGCCCTTCCACCCAGGCCCGGCGCATCGACGAGGCGGTGGACCGCTTCCTGGCCCGGCTGGCGCCGCTGCAGACGGCCCTGGACGGCTCGATCAACGGCTTCTTCAGCGAGATCCGGAACACCGCCCTGGTGCTGCATCCGGGCGGCCTCAAGGACGCTGTCGCCGAGGTCTATGCCGCCCTGCGCGACAGGCTGGCCGTGCTCGACCCCGACGCCCTGGCCGCCCAATTGCGC
>JBJOKP010000119.1:0-6668 GCA_046046045.1 Pseudomonadota bacterium
TGGTCTCCGGCGCGGCCGGCGGCACCGGCGTGACCACCTATGCCGAGAACATCGGCGTGATGGCCGCCACCAGGATCTATTCCACCGCCATGTTCGTGGTGGCCGCGCTGATCGCCGTGCTGCTGGGCTTCAGCCCCAAGTTCGGCGCGCTGATCCAGGCCATCCCGCTGGCGGTGATGGGCGGGGTCTCCATCGTGGTGTTCGGCCTCATCGCCGTGGCCGGCGCCAAGATCTGGGTCGACAACAAGGTGGACTTCTCCAGCAACACCAACCTCATCGTCGCCGCCGTCACCCTGGTGCTGGGCACGGGCGACTACACGCTCAGGTTCGGCGACTTCGCCCTGGGGGGCATAGGCACCGCCACCTTCGGCGCCATCCTGCTGCACGCCCTGCTGCGCCGGCGTTGAGGATGCTGGCCCACTGACGCCTGCGCGTCAGCCCATGCGGGATCGCCCGGCTGTGCCCGGCCGCGCAAGCTGCCATCGTGCGGCATCGCCCGCCTGCGGGCCTGCCCCACGGAGACTCGTTCCATGCGCCCCTCATCTCGTCGTTTTCTGCTGGCCGGAGCGGTCAGCCTGGGTCTGGCCGGCACCCTGGCCGGCCTGCCGCTGGCGGCCCAGGCCCAGAGTGGCTGGCCCGGCAAGCCCATCCGCATCGTCGTGCCCTTCCCGCCCAGCGGCACGACCGACATCCTGGCCCGCGCCCTGGCGCCCGAACTGCAGAAGGCCCTGGGCGTGGCCGTGGTGGTCGACAACAAGCCCGGCGCCGGGGGCAACCTCGGTGCAGCCGAGGTGGCCAAGGCCGCGCCCGATGGCAGCACCCTGCTGATGGGCACGGTGGGCACCCATGCCATCAATGTCTCGCTCTACCCCAGGCTGCCCTTCGACCCGGTGAAGGACTTCACCGCGGTGACCCTGGTGGCCAGCGTGCCCAATGTGGTGGTGGTGAACCCGGCCAAGGCCGAAGCCGCCGGCATCCGCAACGTGGCCGACCTGGCGCGCACCATCAAGGCCCAGCCGGACAAGCTCAACATGGCCAGCTCGGGCAACGGCACGTCCATTCACCTCTCGGGCGAGCTGTTCAAGAGCCTCACCGGCGGCAGCATGGTCCATACCCCCTACAAGGGCTCGGGCCCGGCCCTCATCGACCTGATGGGCGGCACGGTGGAGGTGATGTTCGACAATCTGCCCTCGGCCCTGCCCCACATCCGCTCGGGCAAGCTGAAGGCCCTGGCGGTGACCAGCGCCCAGCGCTCCGGCGCCCTGCCCGATGTGCCCACCGTGGCCGAGGCCGGCCCGGATGACGGCAGCCTCAAGGCCTACGAGGCCAGCTCGTGGTTCGGCCTGCTGGCCCCGGCCGGCACGCCGGCCGAGATCGTCAACCGCCTGCAGCAGGAAACCGCCAAGGCCCTCGCCTCGCCGGCGCTGAAGGAACGCCTGCTGGCCCAGGGCGCCCTGCCCGGGGGCAACACGCCGGCCGAGTTCACCCGCATGATGGCCGACGAGACCCGCAAGTGGGCCGCGGTGGTGAAGAGCTCGGGCGCCAAGGTGGATTGAGGTGACTCAGCGCTGCCCGCCGGCAGGCTGATCTCGTGGCGGGCCCAGGGTGACAATCGGGGTGTCCGCCAGGCCGGCGGTCGCTGACACGGAACACCCATGCCCGCCCTGATCTGTGGTTCGCTCGCCTTCGACACCATCGCCAACTTCCCGGGCCGCTTCGCCCAGCAGATCCTGCCCGAGCAGCTGCACATCCTGAACGTCTCCTTCCTCGTGCCCACGCTGCGGCGCGACTACGGCGGCTGTGCCGGCAACATCGCCTACACCCTCAAGGCCCTGGGCGGCGAGCCCCGCCCCATGGCGGCCCTGGGCGCCGATGGCCAGGACTACTTGGCCCGCCTGCAGGGCCTGGGCATAGACACCCGCCATGTGGTGCTGATGGGCGAGAGCTACACCGCCCAGTGCCACATCACGACCGACCAGGACAACAACCAGATCACCGCCTTCCACCCCGGCGCCATGGGCCAGGCCGAGCGCATCGAGATCGCGGCCGAACGGGGTGACATCGCCATCGGCATCATCGCGCCCGACGGCCGCGAGGCCATGATCCGCCACGCTGCGCAGATGCGCCGGGCCGGCATCCCCTTCATCTTCGACCCGGGCCAGGGCCTGCCCATGTTCGACGGCGCCGAGCTGCGCGCCTTTGTCGACCAGGCGACCTGGGTGACGGTGAACGACTACGAGGCCCGCATGTTGTGCGAACGCATGGGCACGACGCTGGGGGCGCTGTCGCGCTCCCATCTGCAGGGCGTGGTCGTGACCCTGGGCGGCGAGGGCTGCGAGGTCTGGGTGCAGGGTGAGCGCACCTCGATCCCGGGCGTGCCGGCCGAGGCCGTGCTCGACCCCACGGGCTGCGGCGATGCCTTCCGCGGCGCCCTGCTCTACGGCCTGGAACGCGGCTGGAGCCTGGCCCGCTGCGCGGCGTTGGGAAATCGCGTCGGCGCCATCAAGATCGCCACGGCCGGCCCGCAGAATCATTACATCGCGGCGGATCTGGTCAGCCAGTTCTAAGACGACGGTTCCATCCTCCGCCCTCTGTCGGCGCCCCGGCGTCGGTCTTCAACTTCCTCTTCAGCCGCTCTGGGCCCTGTGCCGGACCGCCTTCCCGACATGTTGATCACGACCGACACCCTGATCTGGAGCGGCACCGGCCTGCTCTGCGCTGCCCTGGTGGGCTGGGGCGCGACACGGCACTACCGCCGCCAGCTCACACAGCTGCGCCGCGAACTGGACGAGGCTCGCGCCGCCGCGGCCCACCACGCCCTGTGGTCCGAGGAGCAGCGCATGGACCTGGGCCGCCAGGTGCGGGCCCTGCAGACCCAGGTGGCCCGCCTCGACGCCTTGGTTCAGAACGAGCAGAAGCGCGCCAGCCGCGGCAGCACCTGGGCCCTGCCCGGGGCCAACGCCGGCCCGACGGCGGCGGCCGCCAACCCGCAGCTGCGCGCGGTGAACTTTGCCGCCACCGTGCCCAACCCGGTGGCACGCCGCCAGCAGTTCACCCGCATCGAAGGCGGACGGCGCGACGATGACGATCGTCCGCTGGCCAGCCGGACCGGCGGCGACGACCTGCCCGAACGCTACGACCAGCCCGCGGGCTTTGACCAGGCCACCCCGGCCGGCCGCAGCGTTGCCGAGCAGATCCGCGATCGCATGGCGGCCACGGCCGCCAGCGTCAATGGCGGCACGGACGACCACGCCGAATTCGTCGACACCCGCCCCTCCAGCGCACAGACCGGCGACGGCCCTGATCCGGACGGGTTGGCCAGCCCCTTGACGAGCTGGGCATCGGACGCCCTGCAGGCAGACGCGACCGCAAGCGGGTCGCCTGATGGCGAGGCCAGCGGGCAAGGCGTCAACCAGGATGGGAGCGGGCTCACGGAGAGCCAGCAGGGCCAGCGCCAACCGGCGCCGGGCCGGGTCTCCATTCCCGACCCCAGCGGCAGCCCGGCCTCGCCCTGGGCCGCGACCAGCGTCGATCTGCGACCGCCGCGTCATCTCGAAGCCGCAGCGCTGGCATCGGCCGCCGCGCCGGCCCCGGCCGTCACCCCCATCACGCTGGATCTGGACGAAACCCAGCGCCCACCCGCCGACGGCAGCGACGAAGCCAGCCTGGGCGCCCGCTGGCGCGAACCGCGCCTGGCCGGCAGCACGGCCTACTACAGCTCGCGCTCGGGTCGGCTCACGGTGGCCGAGGGGGGCGTGACCACCTCGACCGAATTCGACTTCGCGCAGACACAACCCATCGAGGTGGCCGCGCTGGCCGGCCACAAGGGCTGAAGCAGGCCCGGCGGCACCGGGTGCTGGCCGCGTCCGCGCGTTGTGAGGAACGCTGCAGGAGGCCGGGGAGGTCCTGGCTTTCAGGGCGACTGCTGGCCTGTGAGACGGGCATGCCAGGCGAGCACGGCCTCGGCCGGCGCGGCCACATCCACCTTCTTGCGCCGGTTCGTGGCGCCAGCCGCCAGCTGCAGCTGCTTGAGGCGCAGGCCCAGTCCGTCAGCCAGCCAGCGCAGCAGGGTCTCGTTGGCCGCACCTTCCACCGGGGGCGCATGGATGCGCACCCGCAGGGCGCCGTCATGTTCACCGTCCAAGCCGGTGCGGTGGGCATTGGGCACGATGGCCAGGTCCAGCCGCACGAAGTAGGGCGCGTGGCGGGCATCGAGCAGTTGCAGCCAGGACCGTGCGGTTTGGGCTGAGGACGGGGCAGCAGTCACCGCCGCAGCGGAGGATGAGGGCGGTTTGCCCTTGGTGGCGCGAGCCATGACGCGAGGGGTGCGGGTGAGATCGTTGCGGCCCTACGGCACGACGGGCCGGGACGCAGGCAGAAAAAAGCCCGGCAGGCTGCCGGGCTGGAATCCTGGACCCTGGCCGCAGGCTGCGACCAGGATCTGGCGGGACTCAGGGCTTGGGACCCGTCGGGAAAGGCCAGGCAGCCTGCGGGCTCAAGGTGGTCTTGGCCGCGGGAGCCGCGGGGGCCGGTGCAGGGTCAGCCGCTGCAGGGGCAGGGGCCGCCGGAGCGGCCGCCTTCTTTGCAGCCTTCTTCGGAGCGGCCTTCTTGGCAGCTGCCTTCTTCGCCGGCGCAGCGGCGGCCTTCTTGGCCGGTGCCGCCTTCTTGGCGGGCGCGGCAGCCTTCTTTGCGGGTGCAGCCGCCTTCTTCGCAGGCGCTGCCGCCTTCTTCGCCGGTGCGGCCTTCTTGGCTGCCGGACCTGCCTTCTTCAACGGAGGCGTGGTCTTGGGCGCAGCCTTCTTGGCCGCCGCCTTCTTCGCAGGCGCTGCCGCCTTCTTCGCCGCGGCCTTCTTGGCCGGGGCGGCGGCCTTCTTGGCGGCCGGTGCCTTCTTGGCCGGGGCGGCGGCCTTCTTGGCGGGTGCCGCCTTCTTCGCTGCCGGTGCCTTCTTGGCGGCGGCCTTCTTCGCCGGCGCCTTCTTGGCGGCCGCCTTCTTCGCAGTTGCCATCACAGTTCTCCTTGATCAAGTGGACAACAACGTCGCATCCATCGATTCGACGCGACGATCCATGCCCCATGGACTGTCTTGGAGAGACGCCACGTGAGCATGAATGGGGTGGGCTGCCAGGGCGCGCGGGGCGCGGCAGGAGGCAGCACTGGCGGATGCAGCAACGCGGCTGCAGCCCGCGCTTCCAGAAGGGGAAGCAGCGAGGGCGGCAGCCGCGCGGCGGCGGGCAACGGCGGTTGAGGTGGTCAGGGCATGCACGGTGGCAGGCAGGGTCCTCGAAGGCAGGGCGATCCCGGGCTCAGTCCCAGGAGAGGGCGCCGCCGGACTGGTACTCGATGACGCGGGTCTCGAAGAAGTTGCGCTCCTTCTTCAGGTCGATCATCTCGCTCATCCAGGGGAAGGGGTTCTCCTCGTTGGGGAAGAGCTCCTCCAGGCCGATCTGGGTGGCACGGCGGTTGGCGATGTAGCGCAGATAGCCCTTGAACATCGAGGCGTTGAGGCCCAGCACGCCGCGCGGCATGGTGTCCTCGGCATAGCGGTATTCGAGCTCGACGGCCTTCTGGAACAGGGTCTTGATCTCGGCCTTGAACTCGGACGTCCAGAGCTGCGGGTTCTCAAGCTTGATCTGGTTGATCAGGTCGATGCCGAAGTTGCAGTGCATGGACTCGTCGCGCAGGATGTACTGGTACTGCTCGGCCGCACCTGTCATCTTGTTCTGCCGGCCCAGGGCCAGGATCTGCGTGAAGCCGACGTAGAAAAACAGGCCTTCCATCAGGCAAGCAAAAACGATGAGGCTCTTCAGCAGCGTCTGGTCGTTCTCGGCCGTGCCGGTGTGGAAGTGCGGGTCCATGATCGCTTCGATGAAGGGGATCAGGAACTCGTCCTTGTCGCGGATCGACGTGACCTCGTGGTACGCGTTGAAGATCTCGCTTTCGTCGAGACCCAGGCTCTCCACGATGTACTGGTAGGCGTGCGTGTGGATCGCTTCTTCAAACGCCTGGCGCAGCAGGAACTGCCGGCATTCCGGCGCCGTGATGTGGCGGTAGGTGCCCAGCACGATGTTGTTGGCGGCCAGAGAGTCGGCGGTGACGAAGAAGCCGAGGTTGCGCTTGATGATGCGACGCTCGTCTTCGGTCAGGCCGTTGGGGTCCTTCCACGTCGCGATGTCGCGCGACATGTTCACCTCTTGGGGCATCCAGTGGTTGGCGCACGTGGAAAGGTACTTCTCCCAAGCCCACTTGTACTTGAACGGCACCAGCTGGTTGACGTCGGTCTGCCCGTTGATGATGCGCTTGTCAGCGGCATTCACGCGGCGCACGGAGGCGGCTGCGGCCGAAGCAGACGGCGTCACTGACGCATTGCGCACAGGTGCCGAACTGAACACTGGCACCACGGAAGGAGAGGCTTCAATGACAGGGGTGCGGACGGCGGAAGAAACCAGCGCCGGGGCCACCGATGGCATGGCGGCAGGCGCAAGGCCTGACGCTTGAGTTGGAGAGCTCTTGGGGTCGCTCTTGGGTTCGTCTTCCCAGACCAGCATGTGTGTGTGTCCTGTCGATTCGAATTATCAGAGTGTTGCTCGCAAACACCAAGCGTTGGTTGACATCAAAGCGTCTTCGTTGTTGCAGCAGCGCATCGACTTGCGTGCAGACGATGGGCTTG
>JBJOKP010000120.1:0-6639 GCA_046046045.1 Pseudomonadota bacterium
GCAGCAGGGCCTGCGGCTCGCGGCCCCAGGCGATGACGGTGCTGGCGCCCGAGCGGGCGGCACGCTTGGCGGCGAGGATCTTGGTGATCATGCCGCCCTTGCCGATGGACGAACCCGCACCACCGGCCATGGCCTCGAGCTCGGGTGTGCCGGCCTGGGCCTCGCGGATGAACTGGGCGTTCGGGTCCTTGCGCGGGTCGGCCGAATAGAGGCCCTTCTGGTCGGTGAGGATGACCAGGGCGTCGGCATCGACCAGGTTGGCCACCAGGGCGCCCAGGGTGTCGTTGTCGCCGACCTTGATCTCGTCGTTGACGACGGTGTCGTTTTCGTTGATGACCGGCACCACGCCGAGTTCGAGCAGGGTCAGCAGGGTGGAGCGGGCATTGAGATAACGCTCGCGGTCGGCCAGGTCGGCGTGTGTCAGCAGCACCTGGGCGCTGCCCAGGCCCTGGGCGCGCAGGCTGGTCTCGTAGATCTGCGCCAGGCCCATCTGGCCCACGGCGGCGGCCGCCTGCAACTCGTGCAGTTCCTTGGGGCGCACGCTCCAGCCCAGGCGCTTCATGCCTTCGGCAATGGCGCCAGAGGAGACCATCACCACCTCGCGACCCTGCTTGACCAGGGCGGCCAACTGCACGCACCAGGCGTCGATGGCCGCTGCGTCCAGGCCCTTGCCCTCGTTGGTGACCAGGCTGGAGCCGACCTTGACGACGATGCGGCGGGCGTTCTTCAGGACCTCACTCATGGCGGGCAATCGTGGCAGGTGGTTCGAGGGGTGGGAATGGTCGGCGCTGCCGGGCCATGCGTTCAGCGGAAGCGCGGATCGGTGGGGTCGGGGCCCTCGCCCTCGACCGGCGCGAAGCGCACGTCAGGGTCTTCAGGCGGCCGCTCCTGCAGCTTGGCGACATGGTCGTAGATGGCGTGGACCAGGTGCTGGCAGCCCTCGCGCGTGAGGGCCGAGATCTGGTAGACCGGGCCCTTCCAGCGCAGGCGCTTGACGAAGTCCTTGACCAGGGTCTCGCGCTGCTCGACCGGCACCATGTCCAGCTTGTTGAGCACCAGCCAGCGCGGCTTCTCGTACAGGGCCTCGTCGTATTTCTTGAGTTCCTTGACGATGGCCTTGGCCTGGGCAACCGGATCGATGCTGTCGTCGAAGGGCGCCATGTCCACCAGATGCAGCAGCACCCGCGTGCGCTGCAGATGGCGCAGGAAGAGGTGGCCCAGGCCGGCGCCTTCGGAGGCCCCCTCGATCAGGCCAGGCACGTCGGCGACGACGAAGCTCTGGTTCTCGCCCACCCGCACCACGCCCAGGTTGGGGTGCAGGGTGGTGAAGGGGTAGTCGGCAATCTTGGGCCGGGCATTGCTGATGGCGGCGATCAGCGTGGACTTGCCGGCGTTGGGCATGCCCAGCAGGCCCACATCGGCCAGCACGCGCAGTTCCAGCTTGAGCGATTTCTGCTCGCCGGGCCAGCCGGGCGTCTTCTGCCGCGGGGCGCGGTTGGTGCTGCTCTTGTAGTGCAGGTTGCCGAAGCCGCCGTCGCCGCCCTTGGCCAGCAGGATGCGCTCGCCATGTTCGAGCAGTTCGGCGATCTGCTCGCCGGTCTCGGCGTCGCTGATGATGGTGCCCACGGGCATGCGCAGCACCACGTCCTCGCCCATGGCGCCGAACTGGTCGGAGCCGCGGCCGGATTCGCCGTTGCGGGCCTCATGGCGGCGCGTGTAGCGGAAATCCACCAGGGTGTTGAGGTTGCGGTCCCCTTCGGCCCAGACATGGCCGCCGCGGCCGCCATCTCCCCCATCGGGTCCGCCGAAGGGGATGAACTTCTCGCGCCGGAAGCTGGAGCAGCCGGCACCACCGTTGCCGGCGGCCACGTCTATGCTGACCTCGTCGACGAATTTCATGGCGGGATTCCTGGAGGGGGTTCGGAGAGCAGGCCGGCCCGGCCGCGCCTGGGCGCCTCATGAGCGCAGGGCGTGAGCGGGCCGTGCAACAAAGCAAAAAGCCCCGGCAGGCCGGGGCTTGTCCGCTGCGCGGGGCGCGAGCCTCAGACCGGGGTGATGACCACGGTCTTGCGGTTCTGCGCACCCTTCACGGTGAAGGAGATGGTGCCATCCACCAGCGCAAACAGGGTGTGGTCACGACCGGTGCCCACGTTGGGGCCGGCGTGGAAACGCGTGCCGCGCTGGCGCACGATGATGGAGCCTGCGCTCACCACCTGGCCACCGTAGGCCTTCACGCCCAGCATCTTGGGTTGGGAGTCACGGCCGTTCCGCGTGGAACCGCCGCCTTTTTTCTGTGCCATGAATCAGCTCCTAGTCTTGCTCGGGGTGGATGGCAGCTCAGGCCTGCACCGCGCTGATTTCCAGCTCGGTGTAGTTCTGGCGATGGCCCTGGTGCTTCTGGTAGTGCTTGCGGCGACGCATCTTGAAGATGCGCACCTTGTCGTGACGACCTTGAGCAATGACCTTTGCCGTTACCGTTGCACCCGCGACCAAGGGCGTGCCCACCTTGAGCTCGGCGCCGCTTCCGACGGCGAGCACCTGGTCAAGCACGATCTCCTGGCCAACGTCCGCAGCAATCTGTTCTACCTTGATCTTTTCGCCAGCAGCAACCTTGTATTGCTTGCCACCGGTTTTTATGACCGCGTACATATCAGCCCTTTCAACGTTCATCAACATCGCTCCAGTCACCGAGCACGCGGGCAGAGCCCACGCTCGCACGGAACGAAGCCCGCGAGTATAGCAGCACCTCGGGCTGACTGACAGGCGTGGCTGCGCCACACGGGAGGGGGCCGACCCCCTTCCTATAATCCTGTGACAAAAATGGAAGTTCACTCGTGAGCCTAGCTGCAACCGCCCCCGCCCCCGTGTCCGCCCCCCAGTTGATGGCTGGTGAAATGGCGCAGGTGGATCAGGTCATCCACCATCGGCTGGCCTCCGAAGTGGCGCTCATCAACCAGATCTCGCACTACATCGTGAATGCCGGGGGCAAGCGCATCCGGCCCATGCTGGTGCTGCTGTTCGCCCGGGCGCTGGGCTTCGAGGGGCCGCAGCGCTTCGAACTCGCCGCCATCGTCGAATTCATCCACACCGCGACCCTGCTGCATGACGACGTGGTCGACGAGTCCGACCTGCGCCGCAACCGGCCCACCGCCAATGCCTTGTTTGGCAATGCGGCCAGCGTGCTGGTGGGCGACTTCCTCTACTCGCGCTCCTTCCAGATGATGGTCTCCATCGACCGCATGCGGGTGCTGGAGGTGCTGGCCGATGCCACCAACGTGATCGCCGAAGGCGAGGTCCTGCAGCTCATGAACATGCATGACCCGGACATCACGGTCGACGACTACCTGCGCGTGATCCGCTACAAGACGGCCAAGCTCTTCGAGGCCAGCGCCCGCCTGGGCGCGGTGATCTCCGATGCCGGCGAGGCGGTCGAGGAGGCCAGCGCCAACTTCGGACGCTCGCTCGGCACGGCCTTCCAGATCGTCGACGACCTGCTCGACTACGAAGGCTCCACCACCGAACTCGGCAAGAACGTGGGCGACGACCTGCGCGAAGGCAAGCCCACCCTGCCGCTGCTCATCGCCATGCAACGCGGCACCCCGGCACAGGCGGCCGTCGTGCGCACGGCGATCGAGCAGGGTGAGGTCGAGAAGCTGCCCGAAATCATCGAGATCGTGCGGGCCACGGGCGCGTTGGCCGTCACCCGCGAGGCAGCGCGTGAAGAAGCTCGCAAGGCACAAGCACAGCTAGTCCATCTGCCATCTTCCATTTACCGCGAAGCCCTGCTAAACTTATGTGTTCAGGCTGTGGAACGCAGTCACTGAAACCACGGGGTGTAGCTTAGCCTGGTAGAGCGCTACGTTCGGGACGTAGAGGCCGGAGGTTCGAATCCTCTCACCCCGACCAGATTTCCTTGTAAATCAAGGGCTTACGATGCCTCGCAACGCGAGGCATCGTCGTTTCTGGCGCTGTCAGTGGCAGGTTAGTGGCAGATCCATGCCGCCCCAACGCCGCTGGCCCGCAGAAGGCTAAACGAGGTTCCTAGACCGTGCTCCACACCCGGAGCATCCGTCCATGGCATCCATCGAGAACCGGTCGCGGTTCGTCGTCACCGTCAGGCAACGCGAAGACCTGCGGCAAACCTTCGCGTACAACCGCGAGGTCAAACTTGCGGCCTATGTCGCCGCCCTCGAAGCCCAAGGCTTCAAGCCCAAGATTGCGCGCACCCAGGACTCCTACGCCATCCGGGTCCGCGAAGTCGGCAGACCGCTCCAGTGCCTGTACGCCCACAGTCCGCAGGAGGCCATCGACATCAAGCAGCGGCTCGAGCAGGAGCGCCGCAACGGCCTGTTCATCGACTACGCCAAGGCGCATCGCCTCACCTTCGCCGACCTGCTCATCCGCTATCTGCGGGAAGAGTCCCCGCGGCACAAAGGCTTCGAGGTCGAGGGCTACATCATCAACGCGATGCTCGTTGATGCCGGCCTGCAGCGCCAGGACCTGGGCGAAGTGTTTGCCGCCCACAAGAATCCCCACCGCGCGCTCGTTGGCAAGAATTTCAATCGGCGGGCAGGCAAGTCGGTCCGGCTGCCTGCACCGGCAACGCGCTTCATCAGGAAGTCGTTCGCGGACGTCGTCCCCGAGGACATCAACGACTACATCGATGACCGCTGCCAGTCCGTCGGTGCCGACACGGTCGACCGCGAGGTCGACCTGTTCTCGGCGGTCTGCAACATGGCCATCGACACCTGGCGTATCCCGGTGGCCAAAAGCCCGATGGACGGTGTCCGGCGCCCCCGCTACTTCAATGAACGCGACCGGCGGCTGAAAGGGGATGAGGAGGAGCGCCTCCTCAATGCAGCCTACGACGAAGACGCCCAGACGGCCATCGACCTGCGCATCGAGTCCCTCATGGGCACTGAGCGCGAAGCAGCGAAGGCCGCCAGGACGACCTACCGGCGCAAGGCCATCGTCCAGGCGGCGCGGGCGCACCACTGCGCGGAGGCCGAGGAGACCTACGTTCATGTGCCGTGGATGGAGGCGTTCATCCAGTTCCACTTGATGACTGGCGCCCGACGCGGCGAAACCTTGGCGCTCACCTGGGCGGACATCGACACCCAGAGCCAGACGGCTTTCATCGCCGAGTCCAAAAACGGCCGTCCCCGCACCCTGGCCTTGCGCAAGGACGTGTGCACGCTGTTGGATCAACTCCCGCGAGGAGATGGTCCGGTGTTCCCCATGAGCGTGGACGCCCTGCGCAAAGCGTGGAAGCGCATCTGCGAAGCCGCCGGGTTGGTCGGCAACGATGAACTCCGCATCCACGACCTCCGCCACGAAGCGATTTCGAGGGTTGCGGACGCCGGAGGTAAATTGCCTGGTGGTTTCTCGCTCGTCGAGTTGCAGGCCTTCAGTGGACACCGGGACACTCGTATGTTGCTGCGGTACACCCACCTGTGCATGCCGGGGCTCGCTCGCCGGCTGGACGAGGCATTCGCCAGTTCTCGGCAGTCCGTGGTCCATCGTGGCCGCCGGCGCCTGAAGGCCAGTGCCAGGGTGACCATCAGCGAGATGACGACGCCTCCGGTTGACCAGGACAAGGTCGACAGCATCGTGCTGCGGAATGACAAGCCTGCGCTCGTGATTGACCCGCAGGCCCCTACTCCGACGCCGCCTTCACATCCGGCAGCGCTGCCCCCGCAAACCCCGCGGAGTAACGTCCTACCGTTCCGGCCACGGACACCGCACTGATGAGCGCGGTTGGCTGAAGTTGGGCTCCTGACCAAAGAACGAGTGCACCTCAGTCGATCCTCCGTCTTGAGAGACCAAATTGAAGCGCCTGGCCGATTTGCTGAGTTGCCTGGCGGAATGCCGCAGTGAGGGTAGCCTTCTCCGGTTGCAGCGGAATCAGACACTGAAGCGGAATGAGGCGCAATCTAGCTTGCCAGTTAGGTAGTAGCCAAGAGGGCCGCCTCCGCTCGGGCACTCAGTACAAGTTCCAGCCGCATTCGTGCCCGAGTCATGCCCACGAAGAGGCTGTTTCGCACCACATCCGTCAAGACCTCAAAGTCGATCTCCGTGAAGACCACCGCGGCCGCGGATTGGCCCTTGGCGCGCTTGAGCGTCTCGAAGACCAGATCGCCATCGGTCCAGAGCGGTTCGCCGCCCTCGCTGTAGGTGCCGGTGAAGCGGATCAGACGGTGGGGCCCCAGGGTGCCGTCCTTGAAGGCACTGTGGCCCACGCCGCGCCAACTGATGACCACGATGTCCTTGAGTGCGTGGCCGGCGTCCAGGCAGGCCTGCACAGCCGCCAGGGTGAGTCGCTGCAACTGCCCCTCGGTGGACCAGACCCGCATCACCGGCAGGTCACCTTCAAGCGGGCTGCAGGCCTCGATGGTTTGCCGGTTCAGGCCCAGGAAGTTGATGACCTCGACCACCTTGCGCGGGCTGCGGTGGTTCTGCAGACAGGTGACCACCACGGCCTCGGCCACCTCCAGTTCCTCCCGGTCGGGATAGTGAACCGCCCCGCCTTCCGCGGAGGCTCCATGATTTGAGAACATGGAGCCAAGATGAGGAAGTCGAAGTTTTCACCCGAGGTGCGCGAGCGTGCCGTGCGGATGGTGCAGGAGCACCGCAGCGAGC
>JBJOKP010000121.1:0-6632 GCA_046046045.1 Pseudomonadota bacterium
CCAGGGCGCGGTTGGTGCGGAACTGCGTCAGCAGTCCCAGGCCGACGGCGGTGGCCAGGCCGGTGCCCACACGCAGTGGCAGCGGCCAGGCGGCGGGCAGGCTGGCCAGCAGGGGCAGGGTCAGCAGGCCGGGCCAGAGGGCTGCGCCCCCGGCGGCATCCAGGCCACGTTCGGCCGTCCGGCGCAGGCGTCCGGCCCAGGAGGTGTCTATGAGGCGGCCACGCTCCAGGGTGAGGCGGGGCCGGCCGGTGGCTTCTTCCTCCTTCATGCGCCGGTAGAGGGCCTCGGCGGCCTGCACCTCGGCCCGCGTCGGCTCGGAGCGTACGGAGAGGTAGCCGACGATCTCCTCGCCCGCGAACATGGGCGTGACATTGGCGCGCACCCAGTAGTGGTCGCCATTCAGGCGCCGGTTCTTCACCAGCGCTGTCCAGGCTTGGCCCTGCTGGATGGTGGCCCACATGTCGCGGAAGGCCTCGGCCGGCATGTCCGGATGGCGCACGATGTTGTGCGCCTGGCCCATCAGGTCCTCCACGGCAAAGCCGCTGACCTTGACGAAGTGCTCGTTGCAGTAGGTGATGCGGCCCTTGATGTCGGTCACCGAGACCAGGGTCGCGCCGGCCGGGAAGGGGTGTTCGTGGCCGGTGACGGGTTGATTCAGGCGCATGGTGGGCAGTCCTCTCTGAACCCAGACGTTCGGCCGGCGGCAGGGCGGGATCGCCTTGCAAGCCGGCAGGGGTATTCTGGGAAACCCCTGAGCCGGAGTAGGTCAGGAACTGACCGGACTCTGCCGGCCAATTCCTTCACGGCCGCTGTGCCGGGGCGGGGGCCCTTGGCGACCGTCAAGTTCCAGCCGTGGCGGTCGGGCGGGCCGCCCGGCTCGGCCTGGCTCGGCGGGCTCGGCTCAGTACACCGGCGCGTTGCTGATGCCCGCAGGTGGCGGGCTGTACACCAGCTCCGGCCCGCTGCCGGCAAACACCAGGGCGAATGGCTGCAGGTGCTGCGGGTTCCAGGCGTTGTGCGGGTAGGCGGTGGCCGCCACCTCCACCTCATAGTCGCCGGCCGGCGGGTTGTCGATGACGATCTGCTTGTAGGTCTGCAGGTCCTCGTGCGCGTCGGTGGCCAGGGGCGGCGTGGCCACCGGGCGGGAGAGATGGCTGCGCCCAGGCGCGCTGTCCCACAGATTGCCCAGGTAGAGCGCGGCGGCGCCGGGGCTGCGCACGCTCAGGTGCAGCGGGTTGATGAGGGTGGCGCCGGGCGGATCGGTCCAGTTCAGCGTCACGCGCAGCAGGGCCGTGCCGGGCGGCAGGTTGAAGCGGTAGCGCACGCTGCGGCCCGGGCCCAGCGAGCCGTCGTCGCGCACATGGAAGGTGAAGGGATGGGCCGCCGCCAGGCACTGGCGCAGGTTGATGCGGCCCCAGCCCTGGCCCGAGGACAGATCCGGCATCGAGGCCGCCGTGAGGTTGGTGGCGCTGTTGACCAGCGTGGCGCGCAGCAGGGCGGCGCTGGGCAGGTCCAGCGCCACCTGGCTGGCCTGGCGGTTGATCTGGGTGCAGCGGTGGCTGAGTTCGCCGCCGGCCTCCTCGGTCCAGGTCAGCAGGAAGATCCGGCCGTTCCAGGCCAGGCGGAAGTCGCGCACCTGGGCCTCGGGCGTGCTCAGGCCCAGGATGGGCGCAGGCGCCGGTGCCGCCAGGCCGCTGGCCGGCAGTGCGGGCCGGGGGTAGGGCGGCGGTTGCTGCACCGACAGGCGCTGGCCGTTTTCATCCAGCATCGTGAAATAGAGGCGGCGGCGCCCGTCGGCCTCCACGCCCACCCAGACCAAGCCCCAGGCCGGGCTCCAGCTCGGCGGCGTCACGTTGGGGGCCAGCGGGGCCAGCAGCGTCCAGGGCGCATGGGTGCAGGTGCTGACGAGCTGGGGCTCGATGGCCTCGCGGTCGCCCGGCCAGTCCGGTGTGCCCGGGCCGATGACCAGCACCTCCGCCACTGCCTGGCCGAAGTGGGCCACCGGCGATTGCGCCATGGGCCGGCCCTGGCGGTTGAGGCGCGAGAAGCGCAGTTCCCAGCGCGCCGCCGGGGCGGCGCGGTATTGCCAGACCGCGCCATACTCGCGCTGCGCGCTGTCGGCCGCCCTGGGCCGGCGTGCCACCACGCCGTTGAGGGCCTCGCCGAGTTCGGCGCTGAGCCGGTGCTCTGCCGCCTCCGGCGCGCCGTCGACCGTATAGGTGCGGCACAGCACCTGGCTGGTGGCGCCGCTGATGCGGTGGAAGACGGCGACGGCGCGTGATTCCCCGTTCACGAACTGGAACCACTGGTGGCTGGCCACGCCGTCGGCGCTGGCCAGCGTCACCGGGGCGGCCTTGCGCCGGCCGCGGCCGTCCAGCTGCTGCAGGCGCAGCCGCAGCCGGCCGCCCTGCTGCGCACCATAGGCCACCAGCAGGCTGAAACGCGGGCGGGTGTAGTAGCCCAGCTGCGGGGTGATGCGGTCGTCCAGCGGCAGGGCCTCCTGCAGATGGGCCACGCCGTTGCTGCCGAAGTCGGGCACCGGCACGCCGTCGCTGTCGTCCAGGTGCAGGCTGATGCCGGCCAGGATGTCGTTGAAGGCGCTGAGGCGCCGGTCATTGCCGGTCCACAGCAGCTCCAGCGCCATCACCAGGCCGGGCACGGCCCGCTCGCGCAGGCCGTCCACGCCATGCTGGGCGTCGGGCTGGCCGTCGGTGCCCAGGCGCAGCCACTGCTGGCGATCACTGCCGGCATCACCCGGCACCATGCGCAGCAGGTCCCAGCTCGCCCCGTTCCAGGCGGCGGAGACGGGGGTCAGCGCCGGGCCGGCATGGCGCACCAGTTCGGTGGTCACGTAGCGACCGCGCTGCAGCAGCGGGGTGTTGGTGCCGTCGGGCGCATCCAGGGCCAGGGCGCGGGTGAGCTGCTGCAGATGCAGGCCGATCTGCTCGGAATTGCCCTCGTCGCTGCTTTGCCAGACGGCCACGACGCCGTCGCTGTCCAGCGTGAGGGCATGGCCCAGGGTGCCCTGCGGTGTGTCCGACAGCCGCAGCACCCGGCGTCCACCGGCCGTCGGGTTGGGGGACAGGCGGCCGTCGATCCGGCCCTGGGCGTCGAGCAGGGCGAGGTAGAGATCGAGCTGGCCGCCCTGGCTGTTGTCCTCCCAGGCCAGCAGATAGCCGCCGTCCGGATGGGCCAGCACCTGCGGCCGCACCAGCCTGCCGGCAGGGGGCGGCGTCACCAGCACGTGTTCCTCGCCCGCGGCGGCGCCCTCGGCATCGAGCAGGCGCAGCATCAGCTCGCCGCCGGGCTGGTTGCGCATGTCCACCCACACCAGCACGAAGCGGGCGCAGCGCGGATCCCACAGCAGCGCCGGCTCGTGCAGGGGGGCATCCTGCTCCCGCACGGTGACGGGGGCGTCGCCGAGGAAGGCCCCGGTGGCATCGATCTGGCGCAGCTGCAGCTGCCAGCTGGCGCCATGCGACACGCCGCACAGGGCGTGGCGGTTGCCGGTCCAGGCCAGCGGATGTTGCGAGCCCATGCCCTCATGGGGCAGCAGGTTGATGGGCTGGGCGTCGATGGCCGCGCCGGTGTCGGCACGGCGGCGCTGGAAGGCGCAGGCGGTGTTGGCGTCCGCCGTGGTCGGCCAGACGCAGACCAGATCGCCATCAACCACACGCAGGGTGGGCGCGCTGCGGTCGTCCAGGCGTGCGCCCGGTGCGAGGGTGACGACGCCGGCCGTGCCGAAACCGGCGAGGGGCTGCAGGCTGCGGTCCAGCCCCAGCAGGCGCATGGCGCCGTCGCGGTGGCGATACAGCAGGTAGCTGTGCTCGCCGACGGTGGCCAGGGCCACGGCGGCCTGTTCACCCACGTCATCGGCCAGCAGCACCGGGGCGACATCCAGGGGC
Source organism: Pseudomonadota bacterium (assembly GCA_046046045.1). Lineage (GTDB taxonomy): Bacteria > Pseudomonadota > Gammaproteobacteria > Burkholderiales > Burkholderiaceae_C > Sphaerotilus. Next base: position 3,906 of record JBJOKP010000121.1, read on the forward strand.
AGGGCGCCGCGCTCGCCCGGGTGGCGATCGACGCGGCGGGCCACGATGCGCTGGGTGGCCCCCACCGCCGCCGGGCTGACCCAGGCGCAGACCAGGCCGTCGACATGGTGGGCCAGGGCTGGCCGGCTGGAGAAGGTCAGCGGCGCGGCGGCCGGGGCCGGCAGGGGCAGCACTTCCAGCGGCAGGGGCCGATGCTTCTGCCCATGCTGGGTGCGCAGGTACTGGCGCAGCAGGGCCGCGTTGCCGGCGGTGACAGGTGTGGCCATGCTGGTGCCCGACAGCACGGCGTACTGCAGGTTGGGCACACCGGGCGGTGTGTTGGCACTGCTGCTGCCGGCCACCGGTGGCACCAGCGAGGAGCGCAGTGACAACACATTCGTCCCCGGTGCCACCAGATCGGGCTTGATGCGCCCCGTGTTCACGCCGGCCGCATCCAGCACGGTGCCACGGCCGCTGAACAGGGCGATGTCGCGGCTGTTGTCCGACACCGTGAAGGCGCCGGCGGCGCCGGTGCCGCCGGGCACAGCGACGAAGCTGCCGCCGAAGGAATTGGCGTAGGAATTGGCCACCCCGCCATCGGCGCGCTGGTTCTCGCAGGCGCCGATGGTGAGGGCGTTCTTGGCCACCGCTTCGAGTCGCATTCCGACGTTGTCCAGCACGCCGTCGCCATTGGCGTCGGTCTCCTCGTTCCCTGAGGCATGCAGCACCAGGACGTCCGGATGACTCCAGCACCATTGGTCGACTGCCATTGCCCGCGTGGCCGTGTAGCGGTGTCGGGTGGCGGCCGTGGGCCGATGTCCCCAGGAATTGCTGATGAGACCGGCGCCGCGATCGGCGGCATAGTCGAAGGCCGGCAGGAAGTTGTCCGGTATCGGTGCCTGCATCACCACGGCCACTCGCGTGGCCATGCCTGTCACGGGCGGTGGGCCGGCAAAGAAGCTGGCGTCGCCGCAGATCGTGCCCACCACATGAGTGCCGTGATTGGCGGTGTCCTGCAGCGCCGCGCCGGTCATCGCGGTGTCGTTCATCAATCGCACATTGGCGATCAGGTCCGCTGACAGGCCGGCCAGCGTGCCGACATCACACCCCGAGTCGATCACGCCCACGATCTCGCCCGTGCCGTCCAGGTTGAGCAGGAAGCTCGAGCCGCCGCGTTGGCGTATCTCATTGGTGCCCACCACCACACCGGCGTTGAAGTTGCACGTGGACACCTCGGTGGCGGGTTCTGCGGCCAGCAGTCCTGGCACGGACAACACGGCCATGGCCGCAACGGCTGGCACACGCAGCCGGTAGCCATGCGGGGCTTCGCCCACCACCGTGGCGCCGGCGGCTGCGAGCGCATCACGCACGTCCATCGGGTCGAGGCTGTCGAACACCCGCACGGTGACCGACCCCAGCGGCGTGTCGTCTGGCCACGCCAGCGTGAGCGTGGCGAGCCGGCCGGCGCTCACCGGGGCGTCCAGGCCAAACAGTTCGAGCGAGGGCACGAACCCAGGATGAAACAGCCCCAGGGCCGCGACAAAGGGGAGCTCGGCAGCCGCTCGAGCTGCGGCAGCCGTCAGGCGCCACACGCTGCTGCAGGCATCCAGCGTGTGCAGGGCGGCGCCGCCCAGTTCGGCCAGGGCCTGGATCCAGCTCTTGTCGGCCGGGGCGATGAAGTGCAGCCACCAGCAGGCCGTGGCCTCGCCGGTCGGCGCGGTGGCGGCCAGGCCGAGCGGCGGTGCGGGGTCGTCCAGGCCGGGGGTGAAGGCCACGGCGCCCAGGCGCAACTGGCCGTCGCCCGGCGGGACGTGGAACTGCATGCCGGCGTTGGACAGGGCGGGCAGCAGGGCGTCGTCCAGCCTGGCCCAGGCGCAGCGGTCGCTGCTGCGCTCCAGCCGCGCGCGGCTGCGCAGCAGGGCTTCCTGCTCGGGGCGGCGGACCGGGTCGTAGCGGACGAAGGCCAGGATGGTGCTCATGACGGCCTCCGGCCGGGTCAGCTCTGCACGATGGGGTCGATGTCGACCGACTTGCCGGCGGCGCTGCGGCCGGGCGAGCGGATCTTGCGGATGGGCGTGCCTTCGGTCTCGGCCAGGAAGCGGGTGACCTGCAGATCGACCACGGCCCTCAGGGTGATCTCGGTGCTGGTGGTTGAACTGCTGCTGCCGCGGCTGAAGCTGAGCGAGGACAGCGTGCCCTCGGTCCGGTAGGCGCCGCTGCCGTAGCTGAAGCCAGCGTCGCGGCGCAGGGCGGCGTGATTGAGGGCCAGGGCCGCCAGGGCCAGGGCCTGGGCCTGGTCGGCCGTGGCGGCATCTGGCGCCAGAAAGCCCAGGCTGGTTTCGTGCGTGGTCTTGAGCCGGGTCGAGGCTGCCAGCACGTTGTAGTGGATCTCGAGCTGGTCGAAGCCGGCCAGCTCGCGCCGGGCGCGCGGCTGCACCGTGAACTGGCTGTTGTCGGCGGTCCAGCCCAGCTCGGCGTTGGTCAGTGCGACCAGGTCACCCGCCGGGCTACGCAGGTAGACGCGGTGGGTGTGGCCATAGGGCGTCTGGGTCAGAAGATGCGGGCCGGCGGGCGCCAGCGGATCGAAGGCCACGCGGTCGACCTGGTCCACCGCCACGGGTTCGCCGGCCACCGGGTCGGCGGACATCGGGTCCAGCACCCAGGTGGTGGGCCCGTAGGTCAGCTTCACGCCCTTGGTGCCGGTGAACAGGTCGGCCAAGGCGCCCTCGAGCAGGGCCGAGATGGCGT
>JBJOKP010000122.1:0-6617 GCA_046046045.1 Pseudomonadota bacterium
CATCCAGACCGAGCTGTGCCTGGCCGACCTGGGCACGGTGGAAAAGAGCCTGCACCGCTATGTGAAGGCCGCGCGCAGCGGCAACGACAAGGAAGCCGCCGCCCTGGTCAAGGTGCTCGAGAAGTGCCAGGCCGCGCTGGACAAGGCCGAGCCGGTGCGCAGCATCGAGTTCAGCAAGGAGGAGCAGGCCATCCTCAAGCCGCTGTGCCTCATCACCGCCAAGCCGGCCATGTTCGTCGGCAACGTGAGCGAGACCGGCTTCGAGAACAACCCCTACCTCGACCGCCTGCGCACCTACGCGGCCAGCCAGAAGGCGCCGGTGGTGGCCATCTGCGCCAAGACCGAGGCCGACCTGGCCGACATGGGCGACGAGGACAAGGCCCTGTTCCTGGCCGAGATGGGCCAGGACGAGCCCGGCCTGAACCGCCTCATCCGCGCCGCCTTCAGCCTGCTGGGCCTGCAGACCTACTTCACCGCCGGCGTGAAGGAAGTGCGCGCCTGGACCATCCACATCGGCGACACCGGCCCGCAGGCGGCCGGCGTCATCCACACCGACTTCGAGCGCGGCTACATCCGCGCCCAGACCATCGCCTACGAGGACTTCATCGCCTACAAGGGCGAACAGGGCGCCAAGGAAGCCGGCAAGATGCGCGCCGAAGGCAAGGAATACGTCGTCAAGGACGGCGACGTGCTGCACTTCCTGTTCAACGTCTAGCGCGCCGTCAGCGCCTTCTCGATCTGCGCGACCAGCTTCCTGTCCTCCGGACCGGTCATGCTGGAGTAGCTGTCGATCACCTGGCCGTCGCGCCCGATCAGGTACTTGTAGAAGTTCCAGCGCGGCACCTGGCCGGTCTTGTCGGCCAGCTGCCTGTAGAAGGGCGAGGCCTGCGGGCCCTTCACGCTGGTCTTGGCGAACATGGGGAACTTGACGCTGTAGGTGTTGGTGCAGAACTCGGCGATCTGCTTGTTGTCGCCGCCTTCCTGGTTGAAGTCGTTGGACGGGAAGCCCAGCACGACCAGGCCCTTGTCCTTGTAGCGCGAATAGAGCTTTTCCAGCCCTTCGTACTGGCCGGTGAAGCCGCAGAAGCTGGCGGTGTTGACCACCAGCAGCACGCGCCCGGCGTACTGGCACAGCGACTGGTCCTTCTCGTCCTGCAGGCGCGGCACGGTGTGGTTCAGCAGGGCCGGGCAGGCGGCCGGCGCGGCGGGTGCCTGCGCTGCCGGCGGTGTGGTGGCCGGGGCCGGTGGCGTGGCCGCATGGGCTGCCGCCGCGGCCAGCGCCAGCAGGGCAGCCGGCGTGGACAACAACGACAGGCGGGTGGAGGTGGGGTGGCGCGAGTGTGTCATGCGTCCATTCTCGTCAGGTCGTGCCCACCTTGCCGGGCGGCGGTCATGCTGCCGCAGGGCGTTGCGGCGGGCCGGGCTGCGCCGACAATCCGCGCCCATGAAGAAGATCACCCGCATCGAGATCCTGCGCTGGAAGTCGGCGTTCAACGCGCACGGCGCGATCGACCTGGGCTTTGACGCCGTGTTCGTGCAGCAGACACCGCCCGAAGACCGCGAGCCCGCCCATGTGCTGAGCATGGGCGAGCCCGAGGCCCGCTCGCTCATGATGCTGCTCAAGGCCCAGCTGGCCGAGTTCGACAAGAAGAAGGCACGCAGCCAGCGTTGAAGCCCCGACCGGCCGGCCGGCCGGTTGTCCGTTTGGCCGGCAGCTTCCTGCCCCTGCGGTGGCCACCATGACGACTGTAGGCGGACCCGGCCACGGCGCCATCTGCAGCATGGCCCGACAGGGGTGGCGGGCCGTCTGACCCGGCGAACATGGCGAGGGTGGGGGCAGCACGTCCCTTGGTGGCGAGCCTGACGCGAGGTGTTGACAAGGGCCGTCACCACGCGCTTTGTCACCCTCACCGATCGAGTGGATGTGGTAGCGCCTGGCTGACCCGTATCGCCTGCAGGCGTGAGCGATCTAAGGTCGAGCACAGGCTGCGCCCGGCCATGACCCCGCCGGGTGCGTGGGTGCGAGCCGGTGAGCCGATCGAAATGCGAAAGGCAGCGCCTGCCGTCGATCCAGGTTGGCAATCGCGCTCATGTGTATTACGATATTAATACACCATGAGAGAGCTGGCCGCGCTTTTTGCCATTACGCCGGGATCGCCCGAGCCCATCTACCGGCAGTTGATGGGCCAGGTGCGTCGGCGGGCGACTTCTGGTCTATGGCCGGCGGGAACCGAGATGCCATCGGTGCGCGAGCTGGCCTTGGCCCTGGCACTCAACCCGATGACGGTCTCCAAGGCCATGTCCCTGCTCGAGGCCGAGGGTGTGCTGGTGCGTCGCCGAGGTCTGACCATGGTGATTGCGGAGGGTGTGGCCACCAAGCCACACGGCGGCGACGCCACGCACATGCTGCGTCCCACGCTGGCGCGTGCGGTGCTCGAGGCACGCCAGCTGGGCCTGAGCCAGGACCAGGCGCTGGACCTGTTCAAACAAGCCTGGCGCGAAGACGCCAACGAGGAGTGATACCGATGCCTGCCAGCACCCATGCCACGGGCCACCCGCCACTGCTCATCCACGGACTGCGCCTGTCCTACGGCAGGCAGCAGGTGCTGCAGGGCCTGGACTGCCGGCTCGAATCCGGCCAGGTGCTGGGCCTGCTGGGGCGCAACGGCGCCGGCAAGACCACTCTGCTGGAAGCGGCCCTGGGCCTGCGCGAACCCGATGCCGGAGCCGCCCTGGTGTTCGGCTGCCCGGCCGGGAAGCTGGATGACGCCACACGCGCCCGCATCGGCTACGTGCCGCAGCAGAGCAACCTGTTCGAGTGGATGAGTGCCAGCCAGGTGCTGCACTACTTCCGCGCCTTCTACCCGCGCTGGAACGAGGCCAAGGTGGAAGGCCTGCTCAGCCGCTGGGACATTGCGCGCGATCAACCCATCGCCAGGCTCTCGGTCGGCCAGCAGCAACGGCTGTCGATCATCCGCGTGCTTGCCCACGAACCCGACCTGCTGGTGCTGGACGAACCCGTGGCCAGCCTGGACCCGGCCGGCCGGCGCGATTTCCTGCAGGAGCTGGTCGAGCAGGTCAGCGAACGGGGCACGACCATCGTCTTTTCCACCCACATCCTGTCGGACCTGGCGCGCGTGGCGGTGGACGTGGCCTTGCTCGACGGTGGCCGCCTGAGCCTGCAGGCACCGCTGGACGAACTGCTGGACGAGGCCCGCCGAGTGCGGGGCGCCTCCAGCACCGTGCTGGCCTGGCTGGCGGCCCGGGCGCTGCCCGTGCTGGCGCAGACCTCGCTGGAGCATGGCCGTCTGCAGGTGATCACCCGCCTGCCCGCCGGCCTGCCGCTGCCCGAGGGGGTGGATGCCGAGGCGCTGAGCCTCGAGGACCTGTTCCTGGCGGTGACGGCAGCATGAGGCCGACCCTCGTCATCTGGGGTTCGGCATTGGCCGAGCGCCGACGCGCCGGCAGCCTGCGCAGCCTGGTGGCCGTGGCGGCCCTGCTGTTGCTGGGCACGCCGATCGCCCTCGTGAGCATCTTCTTCTGGTCTCAGGGCGACCTCGATGTCGCCGCCGCGGCCAGCATCGTCGGCGTCGTCCTGTCGGGCGGGTGTTTCCTGCTGGTCATGGCCGCCTGGATGGGGTTGCTGCTCAATGTGCTGCAGCAGAACCACCCTGGCCACGCGCGCCTGGTGCCTGGGCATAGGCGCAGGCTGCGATCCGCCCTGCTGCATGGCCTGGCCGTGGCGGTCGGCCTGGCGGGTCTGGTACCCGGGCTGTGCTGGGTGGGTGTGTCATGGGTCGCGCCGGCGAAGTCCATCGACCCGATGGCGCTGCCTCTCGCGCTGACCGGCATGGCGATGTTCCTGGCCTGGCTTGGACCTTCGATGCGCTGGCCCCAGATCAACCTGCTGTGGTTCGCTGTGCCCGTCTTGCTGGCGCAGCTGACACCGCCACTGGCGGTCGGCGGTGCAGCGTTGTTTCAAGGCTATCGGCAAGGCGGTGGTGCGCTGTGGTGGGCCACCACCCTGGCGGTCGCGGCCCTGTCTGCCGGGGTGCTGCGCACGGTGGTTCTGGGTGGTGGCGTGCACCATCGACGCATCCACGCCCGTGTGCCGCGCATGAGCCAGGGTCTTGCCACCCAGCTGTCCGCCGAGACGGCATGGGCCCAGTGGGGCCTGAGCAACGTCCGCCTGCTGGACGGCTTGGGCGGCCGCTGGTGGCTGCGTCGGCGCTTGCAGGCGCGCCTGACCGGCGCCCGCGCACAACCGTCCCTGGGCCTGGCCCTGCCGCCTGACCTGCAGGTGCACGGGCAACTGGCCGCACGCTTGCCTGCGCTGCTGCTGCTCGTGTTGGCGGCATGGCTGCTGGGGCTGTCCAGCGAGGCCTTGCCCTGGTTCCAGGGCCTGAGGCCAGCCGTGCTGGGGGGCTGCGTCGGGTCGAGTCTCGCGGCCGTGCAGTTTGCGCGGCTGCGCCAGGCGGTGCAGTCCAGCCGCGGCGAGCAGGCGCTGCTGGGCCTGATGCCGGGCACTCCGCGCGGTGCAGGTCTGAACCGCTGGCTGGCATGGCGCCTGACGCGCGCCGGCCTCGCCCTGGTGGCCGTGCACGGCGTGGCCGCCCTGGGCGCCATGGCGCTGCTGGGCGCCGCCCATGGTGGCTGGTGGACCGCCAGCCTGTCCGCACTGCTGCTGAGCCTGTGCGCGATCCCGGCGCTGTGGCAGGACTGGTCGCGCACCGAACCGGCCAGCCGGCAGGCTCCCGTGACTACGGGACTGCAGCTCTGGCTCCTGCTGGTGGCCATGGCGCTGAACCTCGCCGCGCAGTTCCTGCAGCCCGACGCCCTGCCCTGGCTGTGGGGCCTGCAGGCTCTGGCAGCCGTGGCGTGGGCGCGGTGGTGCTGGTCGCGCCTGGGTCAGTGGCCGTCTGCCTGGCCGGTGGGGCATGCCCGGGCCGGGCGGGCAGACGCCGTGGCATCGACCTGAAACGCGGTCGGGCCGCGGCCGCCCTGCGTTTCGCACAGCCCGGCTGGTGTCACTCGGACTGGCGACGGGTCAGCCTGCCACGGGCAGGAAGCGCCGCGGCACCACCGCCGCCTCCGCCAGTGCCCACACCCGGGCGATCACGCCGCGCATCTCGGCCTCGCTCGCGCCCTGGCGGTAGCCGGCCAGGCTCAGCGCCTTGGCTTCCAGCTCGGGGCGGCTGAGGGTGTTGCCGGGGTCCCCCTTGGGCTCGTCGACGCGGGCTGCGAGTTCACGGCCATCGGTGGTGAGCACCTGCACCTTGCCGATCCAGCGCGCCGGGTAGGCGGCGTCCACCTCGGCGTCCAGCTCCATGGCCACCTTGTCGCGGAAGTCGACGACCGCCGGGTCGCGGTACGCGGTGTCGAACTGGGTGAGGTCGGCCGCGCCCTTGGTCGCCACCAGACCCAGCACCGTGCCCATGGAGAACTTGGCCTGGTGCACGGTCTGCGGGTCGGTCACCGGGCCCAGCACGTCGAGGGCGCCCTGGTGTACCTGGGTCGTCACCTTGGCCACGGCATCGGCCGCCAGCCCATGGGTGCGCATGAGCTGCTGCAGTGCATCGGCCGCCGGGTGGGTGTGGCGGCAGGAGGCGTGGAACTTGAACGAGGTCTCGGCCAGAGCCCAGCGCGTGCCCAGGCCGTCGTTGAGTTTCCTCGGGTCGGCGTCGGTCGACATGCCGGCGGCCAGGCCCTGCGGGCCGTCGAAGATGCGCTTCGCGCCGGTGAAACCATCGGCCGCCAGATACGCCGCCGTAAGACCGGTGCCGGCGGCGTGGGCGGTGTGCAGCTGCTTGCTGTCCGCCGCGGTGCGCAGGAACTCCCACAGCCCGGCGCTCTGGGTGCCGGCCGAGCCGAAGGCGTGCTGCATCTGCCCGGGCGTGAGTTTGAGCAGATGGCCCACGGCCGCCGCTGCCGCGATGGAGCCGGCCGTGCCCGTGGTGTGGAAGATGCGGTAGTGCGAGCGGCCGAGGAACTCGCCCACACGGATGCCCACCTCGTAGCCCGCCACGCAGGCCGCCAGCAGCTCATGCCCGGAGCGCCCGAGCGCCTGCGCCACCGCCAGCGCGGGCGGAAACACCACCGCGGCCGGGTGGAAGACCGAGCCGTTGTGCACGTCGTCCTGCTCGGCGAAGTGCGAGGCGGCGGCGTTCACCACCGCCGCCACCAGCGGGCTGCTGCCCGTGCGGTGGATGAGGATCTCGCTCGGGCCCTCGGCGGGCCCCATGCTCTGCATGAAGCGCGCGATGGTCTCCACCGGCCGTGCGCCCTTGCCCGCCAGGGCGGAGGCGAACCAGTCGAGGAAGAGGTCTTCGCAGCGGCGCTGCACGGGTGCCGGCACGTCGGCCCAGCGCAGGGTGGCGGCGAAGCAGGCCAGATCGCAGCCGGGGTCGTCGGCCGTCGCGTCAGTCGTCGGGGTCAGGGTGCTCATCGATCGTCGTCCTGGTCAGGGGGTGTCGCTGGAGATCAACCCATCCACCAGCTCGGGCGCCAGGCCCAGCTCGGCCAGGATGGCGCGGGTGTGCTGGCCCAGGGCGGGGATGGGGTCCATGCGGCCGTCGTCCCGCCCGGGCGGCAGCAGGGCGGGCACCGGGCCGGCGGGG
>JBJOKP010000123.1:0-6616 GCA_046046045.1 Pseudomonadota bacterium
ATCTGGGCCGGCTGGTGGACCTGCTGCTCAAGCAGGCCGGCGCGGCGCTCTACCTCGACCCCATCTACGAGACCGACATGGCCGACGGCCTCAAGGCCATGGCCCTGGAAGGCCATGGCCTGGCCTTTCTGCCAGCCAGCTCGGTCAAGCACGAGCTGCGCGCCCGCCGCCTGCTGCCGGCCGGACCGCCCCAGGGCGTGATCGAGCTGGCCATCGAGATCCGCCTCTACCGCGAGAAACCCGAGCTGGCCCGCCACCCCAAGCCCCATGCCCTGGCGCTGTGGGACTTCCTGGCCAGCGGCAAGGCCAGCGCCCCGGGCAGCAAGTGAGGCCGTGGGTGGCGCCGCGGCGTCACAAGGAAACGCCGGGCCGCCCCAAGTTTCCTTGACCCCCACGGGGGGCGGGCGGGGCGCAGCCCGGCCCTGGGGGCGCTCAGAAGTAGAAGTTGACGCCGATGCCGACGTGGTCGCCGCTCAGGCTGATGCCGCTGACCTTGTAGGTCTCGAACACCGCGCGGCCGTAGAGCGAGGTGCGCGGGTTGAAGAAATATTCGCCCTCGACCACGCCGCCCAGATCGGCACTGAAGGTGGCGCTGCCAGAAGCGACGCCCGTGCCCGAGGCCCGCGGCGACATGGCCTGGCGCAGCCCGCCGCCCAGGCGGAAGTTGGGCGCGCCCTGCCAGAACACCAGGCCCTCGAGCGGGAAACGCTCGAAGCGGAAGCTGCCGTTGCTGGCGTTGGTGTTGTCCACGTGGTAGCCCAGCGAGACACGGGCCGACAGCGGGCCGGACAGATGCATCTCCACGCCGCCCTTGAACTCCAGCAGGCCGCCGGTGGTGACGGTGGAGGTGGTGCCATTGCTGAACTGGAAGGAGGCCAGATCCTCGCCACCGCCGGTCAGGCCGAAGCCGAAGAAGGGATGGGCACCGGCATGCTGGGCCTGGGCCGGCAGGCTGAAGGCCGCCGCCGCAGCCAGCAGGGTGAGGGCGGAGAGGGAGCGGGCGCGCGTGGCAATCATGATGAAGCTTCCTTGAAGTGAACCGCGGCAGGCCAGGCCCGCAGGCCCGGACCCAGCCGGAGGCCGCGCATCTTAGCCAGCGTGTTTTCCCCAGCCATCGACAATGCGTGACAGGGACGGCCCGCCCGTCCATCCCTCGTCCATCCCGATCTCGACCCCCGCGACCATGACGACGCCCACCCGCCTCACCCTCACCCGCCCGGACGACTGGCACCTGCACCTGCGTGACGGCGCCGCCCTCGCGGCCGTGCTGCCCGACACCGCGCGCCAGTTCGCCCGCGCCATCGTCATGCCCAACCTCAAGCCGCCGGTCACCACGGCGGCCCTGGCGCTGGCCTATCGCGAGCGCATCCTGGCCGCCCTGCCGGCTGAACTGGCGGGGCGCTTCACCCCGCTCATGACGCTCTACCTCACGGACAACACCCCGCCCGAGGAGATCGCCCGTGCCCGCGCCGCGGGCGTCGTCGCCCTCAAGCTCTACCCGGCCGGTGCCACCACCAACAGCGACGCCGGCGTCACCGACATCCGCCGCACCTATGCCACGCTCGAAGCCATGCAGCGCGAGGGCCTGCTGCTGCTGGTGCACGGCGAGGTGACCGACCCGGCCATCGACGTCTTCGACCGCGAGGCCGTCTTCATCGACCAGGTGCTGGAGCCGCTGCGGCGCGACTTCCCCGGCCTGCGCATCGTGCTGGAGCACATCACCACCCGGGAGGCAGCCCAGTACGTCGCCGCCGCGCCGCAGAACCTGGCCGCCACGCTGACCGCCCACCATCTGCTCTACAACCGCAACGCCATCTTCCAGGGCGGCCTGCGCCCGCACATGTATTGCCTGCCGGTGCTCAAGCGCGAGACCCACCGCGAGGCCCTGGTGCAGGCCGCCACCAGCGGCGATGCGCGCTTCTTCCTCGGCACCGACAGCGCCCCCCATCCGGCCCACCTGAAGGAACACGCCGCCGCCTGCGCCGGCTGCTACACGGCCCTCTCGGCCCTGGAGCTCTACGCCCAGGCCTTCGAGACCGCCGGCGCCCTGCACCACCTCGAAGCCTTCGCCAGCTTCCACGGCCCGGACTTCTACGGCCTGCCCCGCAACACCGGCACCGTCACCCTGGCCCGCGAACCCTGGACCCTGCCCGAATCCCTCGCCTTCGGCGACGCCAGCCTCAAGCCCCTGGGCGCCGGCGAGGTGCTGAACTGGAAGCTGGTGGGCTGAGGGTCGGCTGCCCCAAGGTGGCACGGGCCGGCCGCTGCCTTCACCGCGCGTCGGCCACGATGGCCCAGCGCTCGTGGTCGCGCCAGCGGCCGCGGATCTTGAGGTATCGGGGCGAATAACCTTCGCGCTGGAAGCCGGCGGCCTGGACCAGGGCGACGGAGCGCAGGTTGTCGGGCTGGATGTTGGCCTCGAGGCGGTGCAGGCCGAGCTCGCGGCTGAAGGCCTGGCGCAGCAGGGCGGCCAGGCCGGCGCGCATCAGGCCGCGCCCCGCCCCCTGGCTGAAGGCGTAATAGCCCAGGTAGGCGCTGCGGAAGTTGCCCAGCACGATCTGGCTGAGGTTGAAGACGCCCACCGGCAGACCCAGGGCGCCGGATGCCGATCGGGTGGCCGCGGCGGAAGCGGCCACACCCCCATCCGCCGGGCGATGCAGGGGCAGCAGGGCCCGGGCGTCGGCGCCTGCGCCCCGCTCAGGCGCCGGGACCAGCACCAGCCAGCCGCGGGCGGCCGGATCGGCCAGGCGGTCGAGGTAGTGGCGGAAGGCCAGGGCCGTGTCCGGCGCCTGCACCCAGGGGCCGTGCAGGGCGCGGCTGGCCCGCGCCGCGGCGATGAAGGCCTCCTGGTCCGCCGGATGGGGCGGGCGGAGGTGGACACGTGGCAGGCTGGGCATGGCGGCGATGCTAGGGCGCGGGCCGGGCCCGCACCCTGCATCCAGCTCAACGCCCCAGGGCCTTGAACAGGGCCACGCGGTTCTGGGCCTCGGCCAGGCGGGTGGCGACCAGGGCCTGGTCGGCGGCGAGCAGGTTGCGCTCGGCGTCCAGGCGCTCCAGTTCGCTGGCCGCGCCGCGGCTGTGGCGCAGGGCGGTGAGCCGGGCGGTGTCGGCCGTGGCGGCACGCAGGCGCTCCTGGGCCTCGACCTGCTCGCGCCAGCCCTGCAGGCCGGCCAGACCATCGGCCGTCTCGCGGAAGGCGGTCTGCACCGCCTTCTCGTAGGCGGTGATGGCGATGTCGCGGTTGAGCTCGCTCACCTTCACGCCGGCGGCGATGCGGCCGCTGTCGAACACCGTCACCAGGGCCTGGCCGGCCAGGGTCCAGGCCAGGCTGCCGGCCTGCAGCAGGTTGCCCAGCTGGTTGCTGGCCAGGCCGGCGCTGCCGGTCAGGCTGATGCGCGGCCAGTAGGCCGCCCGGGCAGCGCCGATGTTGGCCGTGGCACCGATGAGCTGCTGCTCGGCCTGCAGCACGTCGGGCCGCTCCAGCAGCACCTCCGAGGCCAGGTTGGCCGGCACGGCGGCCAGCACGGGCAGGGCGGGGAGGATGGGCAGACGCAGCTCGGTCACCGTGGGCGCCGCACCGCCAGCGGCAGCCGTGCCGGCCGGCGCGGGCTCGATGGGCGCGGGCAGCAGTTCGGCCGGCACCGGCGCCCCCACCAGGGCCTGCAGGGCGTTGAGGTCGAGCTGGCGCTGGCGGCGGGTCTGGGCCAGGGCGACCTCGGCCTGGGCCACCAGGCTCTGGGCGGCCTGCAGCTCCAGGGCCGAGGCCGCGCCCACCTTCTCGCGCAGGGCGGTCAGGGCCAGGGCGCTGCGGCGGCTGGCCAGGGTGGCCTCGGTGATGGCCAGCAGCTGTCCGTCGGCCACCAGGCTGAGGTCGACCGCGATCACCGCCGTGGCCAGGGCCAGCTCGGTATTGCGCTGGCCGGCCGCGCTGGCCAGCACCTGGGCCTTGGCGGCCTCGCTGAGGTTGGCGATGCGGCCGAAGAAGTCCAGCTCCCAGCCGCTGACCTGCAGGCCGGCGCTGAAGGCATTGCCCTGCTTGCCCGTGACGGGCGAGGGCGAGCGGCTGGCGTTGAGGCCGGCGCCCACCGTGGGCAGGCGGTCGGCCTCGACGATCTCGGCCTGGGCGCGGGTGCGCTCCACCACCAGCACCGCCGCGCGCAGGTCGCGGTTGTTGGCCAGGGCCAGCTCGACCAGGCGCTGCTGGCGTGGCTCGGTCAGCAGCTGGCGCCAGGACCAGGGGCTGGCGACCAGATCACCCACGCGCAGGGCCGACGACGCCGCCGGGGCGGAGGCCGCGGCGGCCACCACCGGCAGCGGCGGCAGCGCGGGCAGGGCCGTGGGCACCGGCGCGGCCGGGCGCTCATAGGTTGGCGCCTTGGGCAGGGCACAGGCCGTGAGCAGCAGGACCAGGGTCGCGGCAGCGGCAGCGGCCAGGGGCGTGGCGCGTCGGCCTGGGTGAGCGATCGTGCGGCGCACGGGATCAGCAGAAGTCATCGGGCGGGCCGAGGCGTGCGAATAGGAACGGGAAGGGGAACGGGAACGGCGCGGGCCGTCATGCTGGTGGGCGGCGCTCATGCCTGGCCTCCGCCGTGCGGGGCGCCCAGCACCGCGGCGGCGGCGGCGTCGGTGGCGGCCGAGCTGATGCTCGTGCCGTGCGGCGCCACATGGCCGCCCGGGAAGAGCCGGCGCACCACCACGAAGAAGATGGGCACGAAGAAGACCGCCAGCACCGTGGCCGCGATCACCCCGCCCATCACGCCGGTGCCGATGGCACGCTGGCTGGCCGAGCCCGCGCCGCTGGCGATGGCCAGTGGCAGCACGCCCAGCATGAAGGCCAGCGAGGTCATGATGATGGGGCGGAAGCGCAGGTGGCAGGCCTCCAGCGTGGCCTCGATCAGGCCCTTGCCCTCGGCCATCAGGTCCTTGGCGAACTCGATGATGAGGATGGCGTTCTTGGCCGACAGGCCGATCACGGTGATGAGGCCGACCTTGAAATACACGTCGTTGGGCATGTCGCGCAGCCACACGCCGCTGAGCGCGCCCAGCACGCCCAGGGGCACGATGAGCAGCACGGCGAAGGGGATGCTCCAGCTCTCGTAGAGCGCGGCCAGGCAGAGGAAGACCGCGAGCATGGAGAACGCGAGCAGGATGCCGGCCTGGGCGCCGGAGAGCTTTTCCTCGCGCGACTGGCCGGTCCACTCGAAGCCGAAGCCCGGCGGCAGCTGGGCCGCCAGGCGCTCCATCTCGTCCATGCCCTCGCCGGTGCTGCGGCCGGGCGCCACGTCGCCGGCGATCTTCATGGCCGGGTAGCCGTTGTAGCGCACGGTCTGCATGGGGCCGGTGACCCAGCGGGTGCTGGCAAAGGCCGACAGCGGCACCTGCTGGCCGCGCGCATTGGGCACGCGCAGCTCGAGCAGGTCCTCGGGCTGCATGCGGGCCGGGGCGTCGGCCTGCACGATGACGCGCTGTAGCCGGCCCTGGCTGGGGAAGTCGTTGATGTAGGCCGAACCCATGGCCGTGGCCAGGATGCCGTTCACCGCATCGAAGTTCACCCCCTGGGCATAAGCCTTCTCTCGGTCGATGTCCAGCTGCAGCTGGGGCGCGTCCTCCAGGCCGTCGGGCCGCACGCCGGCCAGCACCTTGCTCTGGCTGGCCATGCCCAGCAGCTGGTTGCGGGCGGCGAGCAGGGCCTCGTGGCCCAGGCCGGCGCGGTCCTGCAGGCGGAAGTTGAAGCCCGTGGCCGTGCCCAGCTCGGGGATGGGCGGCGGGCTGAGCGGGAAGATGAAGGCATCGCGCACGCCGTAGAGCAGGGCGCCGAAGGCCCGCCCCGCCACCGCCTGGGCGCTGTGCTGCGGGCCCTTGCGCTCGCTCCAGTCCTTCAGCGTCACGAAGCCCAGGGCCGCGTTCTGGCCCTGGCCCGAGAAGCTGAAGCCGGCCACGGTGACGATCTTGGCCACCTCGGGCTGGGCCAGGAAGTAGGCCTCCACCTGGTTGAGCGCCGCGCGGGTGCGTTCGGCCGTGGCGCCCGGGGGCAGCTGCACGTTGACCAGCAGATAGCCCTGGTCCTCGTTGGGCAGGAAGGAGTTGGGCAGCTTCTGGTACATCAGCGCCACGGCGGCCAGCACCGCGCCGTAGAGCACGATGTAGCGGCCGGCGCGCTTGATGATGCGTGCCACCACGCTTTCATAGCCCTTGGCGGTGCGCTTGAAGCCGCGGTTGAAGGCGCCGAAGAAGCCGCGCTTCTCGTGGTGGTCGGCCGGCACGGGCT
Source organism: Pseudomonadota bacterium (assembly GCA_046046045.1). Taxonomy (GTDB): domain Bacteria; phylum Pseudomonadota; class Gammaproteobacteria; order Burkholderiales; family Burkholderiaceae_C; genus Sphaerotilus. The sequence goes on from JBJOKP010000123.1 coordinate 6,269, forward strand.
TGAGGAAGCTGGCGCACAGGGCCGGCGTCAGGGTCAGGGCCAGCAGGGCCGAGAAGCCCATGGAGGCCACCAGCGAGAGCGAGAACTGGCGATAGATGTTGCCCACCGAGCCGCTGAAGAAGGCCATGGGCACGAACACCGACATCAGCGCCATGGTGATGCCGATGATGGCGCCGGTGATCTGCCCCATGGCCTTGCGCGTGGCGGCCATGGGCGAGAGGCCTTCCTCGGCCATGATGCGCTCGACGTTCTCCACCACCACGATGGCGTCGTCCACCAGGATGCCGATGGCCAGCACCATGCCGAACATGGTCAGCACGTTGATGCTGAAGCCGGCCAGCGACATCA
>JBJOKP010000124.1:0-6587 GCA_046046045.1 Pseudomonadota bacterium
CGTGGACGCGATGGGGGCGGGACGGGTCATGCAGCCTCCGAGCATGAGGGTCAGGGCCAGGACCAGCAGCGGCTGCCAGGGCGACAGACCGCGGCCGACGGGATGACGGTGAGGGCGTGCCATGGCCGCGGCTCAGGCGGGGGTGCCGCTGTCGTTGACGTTGTCGTCGCCGTAGGGGTCGGGAAAGCCCAGGCCGGCCAGCAGCTCGCGCTCGCGCGCCTCCATCACCTCGGCCTCGGCGTCGGTCTCATGGTCGTAGCCCTGGGCGTGCAGGGCGCCGTGCACGAGCAGGTGGGCGTAGTGGGCGGCCAGGGCCTTGCCCTGCTCAGCGGCCTCGGCCTCCACCACTGGGGCGCACAGCACCAGGTCGGCCATCAGCGGCTCGCGGCTGTAGTCGAAGGTGAGCACATTGGTGGCGTAGTCCTTGCCGCGGAACTCGTGGTTCAGGCTGCGGCCTTCTTCGGCGTCGACGATGCGCACGGTGAGTTCACCGTCCGTCTCCAGCGCCGCGCGCAGCCAGCGCAGCACCTTGTGGCGCGGCAGCTGCTCGCGGTGGCGCTTGTCGGCGAACTGGAGCGAGAGGCTGAGCTCGTGGCGAGCGCGGCTTGATCTGGGGTTCGGGCTGGGGCTCATTCGTCGCTCCGGGCGGCGTCATAGGCTTCGACGATGCGGGCCACCAGGGGGTGGCGCACCACGTCGCCGGCATCGAAATGGGTGAGCGCGATGCCCGGCGTGCGGCGCAGCACCCGCACCGCGTCCACCAGGCCGCTGTGGGTGCCGCGCGGCAGGTCGATCTGGCTGACGTCGCCGGTCACCACTGCCTTGCTGCCAAAGCCGATGCGGGTCAGCGCCATCTTCATCTGCTCGGGCGTGGTGTTCTGGGCCTCGTCGAGGATGACGAAGGCATGGTTGAGCGTGCGCCCGCGCATGAAGGCCAGGGGGGCGATCTCGATCAGGCCGCGCTCGAAGGCCTTGGTGACGCGGTCGAAACCCATCAGGTCGTAGAGCGCGTCGTAGAGCGGGCGCAGATAGGGGTCGACCTTCTGCGTCAGGTCGCCGGGCAGGAAGCCCAGGCGCTCGCCGGCCTCCACCGCCGGGCGGGTCAGCACGATGCGCTGCACCTGGCTGCGCTCCAGCGCGTCGACGGCGCAGGCCACGGCGAGAAAGGTCTTGCCAGTGCCGGCCGGGCCCACACCGAAGGTGATGTCGTGGCTCAGGATGTTGGCCAGGTAGGCGATCTGGTTGGGCGTGCGTGCGCGCAGATCGTTGCGGCGGGTGTGCAGCACCAGATCCTCGGCCGTGGTGCCGGCGGGCAGGGCGGGCTGATGCAGGCCGTCATCCCAGTCGCCCAGGGTGGCTTCGACGGCGGCCTGGTTGGCGGCCGACTTGGCGTGGCTGTGCACCATGCCCTTGGCCATGCCATTTCCCTTGGCCTTGGCGCCCCGGCCGCGGCCCTTGGCGCCCGCCGCGGCGGCGCTGCGCTGCATGTCCTGGGTGGCCTGGGCCAGCATGAGCTGGAACTCGTCGCCCGGGATGGGATGGCGGGCCCGCTCGTAGAGCAGCTTGAGCAGGGCCAGGGCGCGTTCGGCCTCGGGCTTGGCGCCGTCGATGCGGAAGCCCGCATCGCGCCGCTGGATGAGCACGCCCAGGGCCGCTTCCATGGCGCGCAGATGGTCGTCCAGGGCGCCGCAGAGATGGGCCAGGCGGCGGTTGTCCGTCGGTTCGAAGACGTGGCGCAGGATCAAGGGCAGGTCGCTCGGGCTGGTGGAAACCCCCGCAGGGGCTGCGTTCGGCGTGCAAATATGCGGGCCTCGCCCGCCGGGCGCGATTGTGGCCCCACCGGATTGAGGGTGGCGCTGCCGCAGAATGTCAGCGTGGGCCGGCCCGCCGGGCGGCTGGGCCGCCGCAGGCCTCACACTGCGCCCCGCATCCGGCGGCGTGGAGTCGCCGATGTCTCGCCGTGGGCCGGCCTGGTCCCTGCCTGCTGCCCCCGCCCTCGCGAATCTCCTGACTGATCTCCGACCGCCCCTCGCCTTGACCTTCGGCCACCTGCTTCTTCGCTGTCTGCATTCCGTCCTGTCCCCGCGCCGGATGGGAATCCACCTTCTGGAATGGATGGTGGCCGGGCTGGGTCTGCTGGGCCTGCCGGTCCAGGCAGCCGCGCCCGACCTCACCCTGAACCAGGCGCAGATGGTGCGGCTGGATACCGCGGAATTTCCGGCCCAGGCCGTGGCCAGCCGGGTCGTGCTGCCCGATGTGTGGGACCGCGCCAGCGGCGACACCGGTCCGGCCTGGTACCGCCTGGGCTTCAACCTGGCGCTGCCGGTCCAGGGGGCCGGCCAGGGGCTGGGGCTCTACATCGAGCGGGCCTGCGCGCGGGTGCAGGTGCGCCTCAACGGGCAGTGGCTGCATGGTGATGTCGATGGCGCGCGGGGCTGTCACCTGGGCCTGCTGCTGGCCCTGCCGCCCGGGCTGCTGCGCGAGGGCGCCAACACCCTGGACCTGAAGCTGGAGGGCCAGCCCATCGAGCGCGTGGCCCTGCGCGAACGCGCGGCCGGCCTGTCGGCCCCGCGCATCGCACCCTGGAGCGAGCTGGTCCCCCTGGTCCAGGACCAGAACAGCCTGGGCGCCGGCCTGGCCCTGGCCTTCAGCATGATGGCGGTCTTCGCCGGCCTGGTGGCCCTGGTGCTGGCGGCCTCCAGCCGTCTGCCCTACCTGGCCTGGTTCGGCGCAGCCGCACTGGGCTGGGGCCTGCTGACCCTGGCGCTGCAGTTCGGCCCGGCCGCCCTGCCGGGCACCTGGATGGATTTCGTGCTCTGCGCCGCCGTGCCCCCCATCGCCCTGGCGGCCATGTTCTTCCTGCTGCGCTACTGCGGCATCGCCCTGGCCTGGCTGGACTACGCCCTGGCCCTGCAATGTGTGGTGGTGCCGGTCAGCCTGGTGATTGCCCTGCCCGACCGCCTGCACGGCGTGGCGCGGCCCTGGTCCTGGATCGTGCTGGTGGAACTGGCGGCGGTGCTGGTGGCCTTTCTCTACCGCGCCTGGCGTATGTCGCGGCCGGATTTCTGGGTGGTGGGCGCCGGCCTGGCCGTCTTCGGTCTGACGGCAGCGCTGGAATGGGCCCTGGCCCTGCCCATGGTCCTGCCCGCCCAGCCGGCCGCCAATCTGGCCCTGCTGGTCGTGCTGGCCGGCATGGCCTGGCGCCTGCACCAGCTCTATCAGGCTGGTCGGCAGAAGGTCGAGATCGAACGACGCCAGATGGAGCAGCGCATCAGCGAACTGGCCTCGGCTGCCATCGAGGCCGAGCGCCAGATCGGCCAGGTCGACGAGCAGAAGGTCGAGGAAGTGGCCCTCAAGGAGCGCAAGCGCATCGCCGCCGACCTGCATGACGACCTGGGCGCCAAGCTGCTCACCATCGTGCACACCAGCGACAACGAACGCATCGCCACCCTGGCGCGCGAGGCGCTGGAGGAGATGCGCCTCTCGGTGCGCGGCATCGCCGGCAAGCCGGTGGTGCTGGGTGACTCGGTGGGCGACTGGCGCAGCGAGGCCATGAGCCGCCTGTCGCAGGGCGGCATCGAGCTGATCTGGAACGTGCCCGACGAGCTGCTGATGAGCGAGCAGAAGATCAGCGCCCGCGCCTATGTGCAAACTACCCGCATCCTGCGTGAAGCCGTCAGCAACATGATCAAGCACAGCGGCGCCAGCCAGTGCGAAATTGCAATTCGGCTCAACGACAATGATTTCGAGTTCAACATCGTGGATAACGGCAAGGGCATCCCGATGGAACTCGACGGTCGGCTCGACCGCGGCCACGGCATGTCCACCATGAAGACCCGGGCCAAGCAGTTGCAGGGACAGTGCCTTGTGGAATCCGGCCCCGGCATGGGGACGGCCATCCGTCTGACGCTCCCGATCTGATTTCGTCTGCCGCTTTCCACATCCATCCCTTTCAAGCCCGCTCCGCAAGGCCTTTCATGAAACAGATCCTGCTGCTCGAAGACCTGCCCGAGATCCGCGCCTGGTTGCGCACCCTGGTGCTCCAGGTTTTCCCGGGGTCGAACGTGGTCGAGTCGGCCCGTGTGCATGACGCCCTGCAGCATGTGAGCGCCACCAAGTTCGACCTCGCCCTGGTCGACCTGGGCCTGCCCGACGGTTCGGGCGTGCGTGTGGTCCAGGCCTTGCGCGACACCCAGCCCGATGCCCAGTCGGTGGTGGTCACCATCCACGACGATGACGACCACCTTTTCCCGGCCCTGCAGGCCGGCGCCTACGGCTACCTGCTCAAGGAGCAGCCGCGCGAGCAGCTGATGGAGCATCTGCAGCGCATCAGCCAGGGCGAGCCGCCGCTGTCGCCCTCCATCGCGCGGCGCATGATCAGCTACTTCTCGGCCCAGGCCGCCAAGCCGGTGCCCCAGCAGCCCGAGCCCGACACCCTGGTGCCCAATGTCTCGCTGACCGAGCGCGAGCGCGAGGTGCTGCTGCGCGTGGCCAAGGGCTTCACCCTGCCCGAGATCGGTGTGCAGCTCAGCCTCTCGCGCCACACCATCGCCGACTACGTCAAGCAGATCTACCGCAAGCTCAACGTGAGCTCGCGTGCCGAGGCCGCCCTGGAAGCCCAGCGCCTGGGGCTGTTCCGCCGCTGATCGGCTGTCTGGGCGCCGGGATGGCGCCCACCATAATCTGCTCATGATCGGACGTCTGAGCGGCACCCTGGTGGAGAAGAATCCACCGCAACTGCTGGTGGATGTGGGTGGGGTCGGCTACGAGGTCGACGTGCCCATGAGCACCTTCTTCAACCTGCCCCACCTGGGTGAACGGGTCACCCTGCTGACCCAGTTCGTGGTGCGGGAGGATGCCCAGCTGCTCTACGGCTTTCTCACCGCGACCGAACGGCAGGCCTTCCGCGAACTGGTGAAGGTCAGCGGCGTGGGGCCACGCACGGCGCTGTCGGTGCTCTCCGGCCTCTCGGTGCTCGAACTGGGCCAGGCCGTCACTGCCCAGGACACCCGCCGCCTCGTCAAGGTGCCTGGCATCGGCAAGAAGACGGCCGAGCGCCTGCTGCTGGAACTCAAGGGCAAGCTCGGTGCCGAACTGCCCGGCGGTGTGGCCGCAGGGGCCGGTGCCAGCCTGCTGCCGGGAGGCAGCCATGGCGACATCGTCCAGGCCCTCATGGCCCTGGGCTACAACGAGAAGGAAGCCGAGGCCGCCCTCAAGGCCCTGCCGCCCGACGTGGGCGTGAGCGAGGGCATCAAGCTTGCGCTCAAGAAGCTGGCCTGACTGGCCGTCGGGCTGGGTTGCCCGTTCGCCCTGTCAGGACAGGGCGAACCACGAGAAGCCGGCATGGAGCCGGCGAGATGCCGGCTTTGATGACGAATTGCGTGTGAGGCTCAACCCAGCTGGGCCAGCTGGCTGCGCAGGCGCTCCAGCGTGGCGCCGAAGCCGGCCACGCGTTCCTTCTCCTGCGCCACCACCGCCGCAGGCGCGCGCGCCACGAAGCTTTCGTTGCCCAGCTTGGCGTTGGCCTTGGTGATCTCGCCCTCCAGGCGGGTGATCTCCTTGGCCAGACGCAGGCGTTCGGCCTCGACGTCGATCTTCACCACCAGGCCCAGGCGCAGCTCGCCCACCACGGCGACCGGCGCCATCTTCGTGGCGGTGGCAAATGCCGCGGCATCACCTGCGGGCGTCACCTCGCTCAGCTTGGCCAGGGCCTGCAGCAGCGGGCCGGCCTCGGCCACGAAGGCGGCATCGCCCTCGGTCACCAGCGGCACACGTTCGGCCGGCGAGAGGTTCATCTCGCCGCGCAGGTTGCGGCAGGCGCCCACCACGGCCTTGAGGCGGGCCACCCAGGCGTCGGCCGCCGGGTCGATGCGCTCCAGCTGGGCCTTGGGGTAGGCTGCCAGCACGATGGATTCGTCGCCCTGCTTGCGGCCGGCCACCGGCGCCACCTTGTCCCACAGCGCCGCGGTGATGAAGGGCGTGATGGGGTGGAGCAGGCGCAGGATGGTCTCCAGCGTGCGGATCAGCGTGCGGCGGGTGGCGCGGGCCGATGCCTCGTCGCCCGCGGCCTTGGCCTGCTGCAGCTGCACCTTGGCGATTTCCAGGTACCAGTCGCAGTACTCGTCCCAGACGAACTGGTAGATGGCGTTGGCCACGTTGTCCAGGCGGTACTCGGCAAAGCCCTGCTCGACCGCGGCCTCCACGCGCTGGAGCTCGCTGCTGATCCAGCGGTCGGCCTGGCTGAAGCGCATGTAGCCATGCGCCTTGCCGCCCACGCTGCACTCAGCCTTGGTGTGCTCCATCAGGCCGCAGTCCGCGCCTTCGGTGTTCATGAGCACGAAGCGCGTGGCGTTCCAGAGCTTGTTGCAGAAATTGCGGTAGCCCTCGCAGCGCTTGCTGTCGAAGTTGACGCTGCGACCCAGGCTGGCCATGGCCGCGAAGGTGAAGCGCAGCGCATCGGCGCCGTAGCCGGGGATGCCCTCGGGGAATTCCTTCTCCGTCGCCTTGCGCACCTTGGGCGCGGTCTCGGGCTTGCGCAGGCCTTGCGTGCGCTTGTCCAGCAGTTCGGGCAGGGCGATGCCGTCGAT
>JBJOKP010000125.1:0-6587 GCA_046046045.1 Pseudomonadota bacterium
GCCCTGCAGCGCTCGGCCCACTTCTTCACCGCCGCCCTGCCGCGCGCCATCCTGCCGCCGGACTTCAACCGCCATGGCGGCACCCACAACACCTACGGCTGGCATGTGGACAGCGCCCTGCGCTCCCTGCCCGGACCGGCTCATGAAGTGGCCGATGCCGGCCCGGCCTGGCTGCGCGCCGACATCTCGGCCACCCTCTTTCTCTCCGACCCGGCCGACTACGAGGGCGGCGAGCTGCAGATCGAGGACAGCTTCGGCACCCGCGCGATCAAGGGTGCGGCCGGCAGCCTGGTGGTCTATCCCTCCTCCTCGGTGCATCGGGTGGCGCCCGTGACCCGCGGTGAGCGCCTGGCCTGCTTCATGTTCATCCAGAGCCTGGTGCGGGACCCGGGCCGCCGCCGCCTGCTCTACGACATGGACCTGGCCCTGCTCGAAATGCGCCAGCAGCATGGCGACAGCCCGGCCACGGTGAGCCTGACCGGCTGTTATCACAACCTGCTGCGCCAGTGGGCGGAAACCGCATGACCGGCCTGCCGCCCCTGGCCACCCTGCAGACCGCCGTGGCCTACCGACCCCTGGCCCATGCCCGTCTGGACGAGGCGTTGTGGCACTACCTCGACCAGGGCGACGACGGCCGCGACAGCGCCGCCCTGGCGGCCGTGCGCCTGCTGCCGCGCCCGCTGGCACGCGTGGCCGGCGGCCACACGCGCTGCCAGCTCTTCGGCCAGTGGCTGGAACATCCGCTGCTGGTGGCACCTCTGGCCTATCAGCGCCTCTTCCATGCCGAGGGCGAGGTGGGCACGGCCATGGCCGCCGCGGCCCTGGGCGGCCAGCAGGTGTTGAGCAGCCTGGCCAGCCAGACCATCGCCGAGGTGGCCCGCGCCGCCGGCCAGGCTGGCGGCCGGCCGCCCTGGTTCCAGCTGTACTGGCAGGGCGCCCAGCAGGGCGACCAGCGGTGCGACCAGCAGTGCACCAGGCAGGGCGCCCGTGACGCCACGGCCCGCCTGCTCGACCAGGCCCTGGCCGCGGGCTGCCCGGTGGTGGTCTTCACCGTCGATGCGCCCGTCAAGCGAGCTACCCTCAGCCTGCCCGCCGGCGTGAGGGCGGTCAACCTGCCGGACCCGCAGGACGCCAACCTGCCTGGCAAGCTTGAAGGTGAGACCTTGCCGGGTGAGCGCAGCGAGGTCTTCGACGGCTGGATGCGCCAGGCCCCCGACTGGGACGACCTGGCCTGGCTGCGCCAGCGCTGCCCCGTGCCCCTGCTGGTGAAGGGCTTGCTGCACGAGGACGATGCCGCCCGCGCGGTGGCCCTGGGCGCCGAGGGGGTCGTCGTCTCCAGTCACGGCGGCCGGGTGCTGGACGGCGCCGCCCTGGCCCTGCCGACCCTGGCCCGCATCGCCCGGCGCCTGCGCGGGGACTACCAGGCCGCCGGAGGCGCTGCCTGTGGGCCTGCGCCGGTGCTGCTCTACGACAGCGGCATACGCTGCGGCCGCGACGCCTTCGTGGCCCTGGCCCACGGCGCCCAGGCCGTGCTGGTGGGCCGGCCCATCCTCTGGGGCCTGAGCTGCCGCGGCTCCCTGGGCGTGGCCCATGTGCTGCGCCTGCTGCGCGACGACCTCGAGATGACCATGGCCCTCACCGGTTGTGCCACCCTGGCCGACATCGGTCCGCAGGTGCTGGCACCCTGAGGCTGGGGCGGGGTCTCCCCCTGGCAGTTGGGGCCAGGCCCAAGGCGCTTGCCTACGCGCCAGCCTGCCCGGCCACACAGGGCGAGCGCGGATGGCCGGCCGCGGGGCCGCCGCTACAGTGCAGGGCATCGCCCTCACGCTTGGTCCCACGATGTTGCAGCCGCTCCACCTCCCGCTTTCCTCCCTCCCTGCGGGTTCCTCCGCGCCAGCACAGACGCTGGGCCGGCGCGTTCCGGCCAGCCTGCCCGTCCTGGTCCTGGGTCTTGCCCTGCTGGGCGCGGCGGCACCTGCCCTGGCCCAGGGCAAGCTCAACATGCTCTGCACGGCCAACCAGGAGTGGTGCCAGGTGATCGCGGCCGACTTCGGCCGCAAGACCGGCACCGAGATCGCCTTCACCCGCAAGGGCACGGGCGAGGCCTATGCGCAGATCAAGGCCGAGTCGGCCAATCCGAAGGTGGACATCTGGTGGGGTGGCACGGGCGACCCGCACCTGCAGGCCGCGCAGGAGAAGCTGACGCAGAAATACTCCAGCCCGCTGCTGGGCCAGCTGCAGCCCTGGGCGCAGGAACAGCACAAGCGCTCGGACGGCCGCACCGTGGGCGTCTACCTGGGCGTGGTGGGCCTGGTCTACAACAGCGAGGTGCTGGCCAAGAAGGGCCTGAAGCCACCGGCCTGCTGGGCCGACCTGCTCAAGCCCGAGTACAAGGGCGAGATCCAGATGGCCAACCCCAACTCCTCGGGCACGGCCTACACCACCCTGGCCACCCTGGTGCAGCTGCTGGGCGAGGACAAGGGCTTCGAGTTCATGCGCCAGCTGCACCCCAGCATCAACCAATACACCAAGCAGGGTCCGGCGCCAGGCATGGCCGCGGCGCGCGGCGAGACCGGCATTGCCATCACCTTCCTGCATGACGGCGTGACCAACGCGGCGCGCGGCTTCCCGGTCGTGGGCGTGGCGCCCTGCGAGGGCACGGGCTACGAGATCGGCTCCATGTCCATCGTGGACGGCGCGCGCAACCTGGCGGCGGCGAAGAAGTTCTATGACTTCGCGCTCTCGGTCGAAGGTCAGGCCACTGCGCTCAAGGGCGAGAGCTACCAGATGCCCTCCAACAAGGGCGGGGCGGTGCATCCGAGGACACCCGACCTCAAGAAGATCAAGCTCATCAACTACGACTTCGCCAAATACGGTGCCGCCGAGGAGCGCAAGCGCCTGCTGGCGCGCTGGGATGCCGAGGTCTTCCGCGGTGCGGCGCCCGCCAAGTGAGCGGGCGGGCAGCTTGAGCGTGTCCTCGCCTGGCCGCCTGATGCCTGCAGCCACGTACCTGACCTGATGGCCACCCTGGCGCGCTGGGCCCTGCCCCTGCTCTGGCTGCTGGGCGGGCTGCTGCCCTGGCATGCCCAGGTCGATGCCGGCTGGTGGCAGCCCGCTACCTGGGCGGCCTGGCCGGGAGAACCGGCCTGGCCGCTCCTGGCTGCCCTGGTGGGCGCGCCGGCCTGGCTGCGGCCGCTGGCGCTGCTGGCCATCCTGCTCGCCGTGCGAGAAGCGGCGCTGAGCCAGATGGCAGTCCGCCCATCTCGGCCTGCGGGCTGGGTGCAGCGCCCGGCCATCGGCCTGGCCCTGGTGGCCGTGTTCCTTCTGGCGCTGGCGCTGCAAGCATGCACCCTGGGCCCGCGCGGCCTGCTGCCCGGCGCGGCGGCGGTGCTGGGCGGGTTGCTTTCGCCCGTCAGCCTGGAGGCCCTGCGCGACTGGTTGGGGGAGCAAGGCTGGCGCCAGGGCGGCCTGGGCGTGGGTGCCAGCCTCTGCCTGCTGGCGGCCCTGCTGGGCCTGGCGCGCGACTGGGCGGCCCTGCCGCGCCGCCATCCTGGCGCGGCGGGACGGCGTGGTGAGGCCCTGCGCGTCATCCACAGCCTGCGCGGCGACCGCTTCGCCCTGGGCATCGCCCTGATCGGCGGGCTGGCCGTGCTGGTGTTTGTCGTCTGGCCGCTGCTGGGCCTGCTGATGGCGGCGCTGCGGGCGGGCGAGGGCGCCGAGGCGCACTGGTCGCTCGCCGCCTTCGCCCAGCGCCTGGCCAGCCCGGAGCTCTGGCAGGGCGCGCGCGCCGGCAGCAGCGTCAGCCTGGGCGTGTTCGGCAACACCGTGGGGCTGGCCCTGCTGGCCGGCCTGTCCTCCACGGCCCTGGGCTTCGGCCTGGCGCTGGCGGCCGAACGCACGGCGCTGGCGCGCTGGAAGTCGCTGCAGCTGCTGGCCGTGCTGCCGGTGGTGACGCCGCCCTTTGTCGTTGGCCTGGCCGTCATCCTGCTGCTGGGCCGCAATGGCGCAGTGACTCACCTGGTGTCGGCCGCCACTGGCTGGACCCCCACACGGTTCATCTACGGCTGGCCCGGCCTGCTGCTGGCCCAGACCCTGGCCTTCACGCCCGTGGCCTTCATGATGCTGCGCGGCACGCTGCAGGGCATCGCCCCCACGCTGGAGCAGGCGGCGCTCACCCTGCGGGCCGGCCCGGCCACGGTGTTCCGCCGCGTCACGCTGCCGCTCTGCGCCCCCGGCCTGGCCAATGCCCTGCTGCTGGGCATGGTGGAGAGCATGGCCGACTTCGGCAACCCGGCCCTGCTGGGTGGGCAGGTGGAGGTGTTGTCCACCCAGATCTATTTCGCCCTGGTGGGGGCCTCGCAGGACGCCGGCCGCGCCGCCACCCTGGGCCTGCTGCTGCTGGCCTGCACCGGGGCCGTGTTTGCGCTGCAGACCTGGCTGCTGGCCCGGGCCAGCTACACCACCATTGCCGGCAAGGGCGACGGTGCCCTGGTCTCGCCCCTGCCGCGCGGCCTGCGCCTCGCCGTCATCACCCTGACCCTGGCCTGGCTGGCCCTGACCCTGGCGGTCTACGGCACGGTAGCCGTGGCCGGCCTGGTGCAGCAGGTGGGGCTGGACAACACGCCCACGCTGCAGCATCTGCGTGCTGCCTTCAGCGCCGGGCTTTCGGCCGAGGGCGGCTGGGTCTGGACCGGCTCGGCCTGGCAGCCCCTCTTCACCACCCTGCTGGGCGCGGGCCTGGCGGCGCCCTTCACGGCGGCCGGCGGACTCGCCCTGGCCTGGCTGGTGGAGCGGCGCCGCTTCACCGGCCGGCGCCTGCTCGAGGCCATGGTGCTGGTCACCTTCGCCGTGCCCGGCACGGTGGTGGGCCTGGCGTATGTGGGCGCCTTCAACCTGCCGCCGGTGGAGCTGACCGGCACCCTGGGCATCCTGATCGCCTGCTTCGTCTTTCGCGACCTGCCGGTAGCCATGCGCGCCGGCAGCGCCGCCCTGGCCCAGATCGATGCCTCGCTGGAAGAAGCCGCCGCCACCCTGCGCCATGCCAGCTGGCCGGCCCTGCGGCGCGGCCTGCTGCCGCTGCTCAAGCCTGCCCTGGTGCTGGCCCTGGTGGTGGCCCTGGTGCGGGCGGCGACCTCGCTGTCGCCGGTGGTCTTCCTCGCCACGCCCGAGTTCACGCCGGTCACCGTGTGGGTGATCGAGCGGGCCGAAAGCGCCCAGTACGGCCTGGCCATCGTCGCCAGCGCGGCCCTGGTGCTGGCCATGGGCGGGGCGATTGCGCTCATCCACTGGCTGGTGGGCGAGCGCCAGATCCGCCGGCCCCTGGTGGCCGCAGGGGGCTGAGGCCCCATCCCCGCCGTCGCGTTCCGTCGCCCTTCCTTCTTCCTCCAGCCCCAGCCAGGACCTGCCCCATGCCCGCCCAGGACGTCCATCTCGACGGCGTGAGCTGCCACTTCCCCTCGCCGGCCGGCCCGGTGGCGGCGGTGGACGGGGTGCAGCTGCACATCCCCGCCGGCCAGATGGTGACCCTGCTGGGGCCCTCGGGCTGCGGCAAGACCACCACGCTGCGCCTGCTGGCCGGGCTGGAGCAGCCCTCGGCCGGGCGCATCCGCGTGGGCGGGCAGGACATCACGGCCCTGCCCACCCATGCGCGCGACATCGGCATGGTGTTCCAGAGCTACGCCCTGTTCCCGCACCTGAACGTGACGGACAACGTCGGCTTCGGCCTGGTCGCCCTGGGCCTCTCGGCCAGCGAGCAGCAGGCCCGCATCGCCGAGGCCCTGGCCCTGGTCGGCCTGGGCGAGCTGGCCCGGCGCCGGCCGGCCGAACTCTCCGGCGGCCAGCAGCAGCGCGTGGCCCTGGCGCGGGCCCTGGTGCTGCGCCCGGCCCTGCTGCTGCTGGACGAGCCGCTCAGCAACCTGGACGCCGGCCTGCGCCTGCAGATGCGCCAGGAGATCCGCGCCCTGCAGCAGCGCCTGGGCCTGACGGCGGTCTACGTCACCCATGACCAGGAGGAGGCCCTGGCGGTCTCCGACCAGATCGTGCTGATGCGCGCCGGCCGCATCGCCCAGCACGGCAGCCCGCGGGCGCTGGTGGAGCAGCCGGCCGACGCCTTTGTCGCCAGCTTCATCGGCCAGGCGGCCTGCTTCGAGGCCCAGGTCGGCCCGGGCCGCGCCGGGGCCGGTGCCTGCCAGGTGCAGGCCGGCGGCTGGCAGCTGGAGCTGCCGGCCGAGGTTTGCCAGGTGCGCCAGGGCCCGGCCCTGCTGGCGGTGCGGCCCTGGGCCGTGCATCTGTGCGGCAACAACCTGTGCGACGACCAGCAGCCGGCCGCGCCGGGGGCGCAGGGTGTGGCAAGCAGCGGCCGCCTGCGTGCCACGGTGCAGGCCCTCACCTACCTGGGCCAGCGCCTGGAGGTGACGCTGGTGCTGGCCGATGGGCGCGCCGAGCCTGGCCAGACCGCCGGCCAGACTGGCGGGCGCGTGCTGCACATCAGCCTGCAGGAGCGGCTCGGGCCACTGCCCGAACCCGGGCAGACGGTGGAGCTGGCCCTGCATGCGCGCGGCTGTGCCGTGGTCGCCCGGTCGACACAA
>JBJOKP010000126.1:0-6564 GCA_046046045.1 Pseudomonadota bacterium
CAGGGCGGCCGCAGCGAAAGCCTGGCCAGCCTGCGCGTGAGCGCTCTCACCGGCGCCACCAACGACATCAACCCGGCCAACAACAGCGACAGCCGCAACCTGCCCCTGATCGACGCCGTGGACGACGCCCAGGTGCTGATCGCCGCCAGCGGCGGCCGCCTGCCCCTGCTGGCCAACGACCGCCTGAACGGCCGGCTCATCCTGGCCAGCCAGGCCAGCCTGAGCCTGCTGAACAACGGTGGCCTGGGCGGGCTGGTCATCGATGCCGCCAGCGGCGAGGTGGTGGTGCCGGCCGGCGTCGCCGTGGGCAGCTACAGCCTGAGCTACCAGCTCTGCGTCGCCCCGCTCGGCGCCAGCCCGGTCTGCGACACGGCCCAGGCGGCCTTCCAGGTGCAGCCGGCCGACATCGCTGCCCGGCTGAGCGGCCTGCCCACCCAGGCCGGACCGAACCAGCCCTACAGCGCCACGTTGACCTGCAGCAGCAGCGGCCCGGCCGCGGCCCTGGCAGCCAGCTGCAGCCTTGCCGGCGCCACCCTGGGCGCCTGCACGGTGGGCGGCCTGGCGGTCAGCCAGTCGCCCGCCCAGCCCCTGGCCAGCCTGGCCGCGGGCAGCAGCATCGTCTGCGCCATCACCGGCACCGCGCCGGCCAACGGCCGCCTCAACCTGGTGGCCACCGCGGCGGCCAGCAACGACAGCCAGCCGGCCAACAACATCGACCGTGCCAGCCTGGACGTGATCGATGCGGTGGACGACGGCCCGGTCAACCTCGGCCAGGCCGGTGGCAGCCTGCCCCTGCTGGACAACGACAGCCTGGCGGGCAGCCCGGTGGTGGCGGCCCAGCTGCGCACCACCCTGCTGGACCTGGGCGGACTGACCGGCGCCCGGCTCGACCCCGCCAGCCAGCGCCTGCTCGTGCCGGCCGGCAGCACGCCGGGCAGCTACACCCTGCAGTACCAGATCTGCACGCTGGCCGCGCCGCAGGCCTGCGACAGCGCCTTCGCCCGCATCACCGTGGATGGCGCGCCCGATCTGGTGGTGAGCAAGAGCCACAGCCCGGCCCTGTACACCGAAGGCAACCTGGGCCGCTACACCATCGTGGCCAGCAACCAGGGCAACCGGGCCACCAGCGGCCCCTACACCGTGGTCGACACCCTGCCTGCCGGCATGACGCTGGACAGCCTGCCCACCGGCAACGGCTGGAACTGCACCGCTAGCCTGCTGGGCGGCAGCACGGCCACCTGCAGCAGCAGCACCGTGCTGGCTCCAGGCCAGAGCGCCCCGCCCATCAGCCTGGGCGTGAAGGTGGCCCAGGGGGCCTGCACCAGCCCCGATGCCACGGGCACCTGCGCGGGCAGCGCCGCCCTGGTCAACCGCGTCAGCCTCTCGGGCGGCGGTGAACCGGCCGACAAGACCGGCAACAACCGCTACGACGACCCCACGCCGGTGCAGCAGTCGGGCTCGATCTCGGGCCAGGTCTGGCTGGACAGCAACCACGACCGCCTGTTCAACGGCAGCGAGCTGCCGCGGCCCGGACTCAAGGTCGAGGTGCTGGATGCCGGCGGGACCGTGGTGGGCAGCGCGCTGACGCAGGGCGGCGGCAACTACCAGGTCGACGGCCTGGTGCCGGGCACGGGCTACAGCGTGCGCTTCATGGACCCGGCCACCGGCGCCTACTACGGCCGCCCGGTGTCGCGCGATCCGGCCGGCGGCAACGACCCGACGGCCGCCAGCGGCACCGGGGTGGTGGCCGGCCCGGTGATCCAGGGCCTGAGCGTGCCCGCCGGCAACCAGGTGCGCACCCAGCAGAGCCTGCCGCTGGACCCCAGCGGCCTGGTCTACGACAGCGACACCCGCCAGCCCCTGGGTGGCGCGGTGATCGAGCTGGTCGACGACAGCACCGGCACCCTGGTGCCGGCGGCCTGCGTGGTGGGCGGGGCCAACCGCATCGTCAGCGCCAGCGGTGGTGCCACGCCGGCCGGCTCGTACAGCTTCCTGCTAAACGTGCCGGTGCCCGCGGGCTGCCCGGGCGCGGCGGTCTATCGACTCAAGGTGACCCCGCCGGCCGGCTACGCCAGCTCCAGCCTGCTGAAGGCGCTGGACGGGCCGCTCACGGCCCCCGGCGACTGCATCAACAACGGCGGGGTGCTCTGCCAGGTGCAGCGCCAGGCCAGCGTGCCGGTGGGGGCGGAGGACACGCGCTACTTCCTGCGCATGCGCCTGGACCCGCTGGCCGGCCCTGACGTGGTGAACAACCACATCCCGCTGGACGCCACCGGCAAGACGGCCCTGGCCATCACCAAGGTGGGCGACCGCGGCACGGTGGAGATCGGCGAGTCCATGAGCTACACCATCACGGTGCGGCGCACCGACACCACGGCGCTGACCCTGCGTGCCCTGGAGGTGATCGACACCCTGCCGCTGGGCCTGAGCTACATCCCCGGCACGGCGCAGTACCGCATCGGTTCGCTGGCCACCTTCCAGCGCCTGGCCGAACCCACGGTCAGCCAGGGCCTGCAGCTGCGCTTCAACCTGGGCGTGGCCACCCCGCTGGCCAGCGGCACCGCGGTGGAGCTGCGCTACCGCGTGCGGGTGGGAGTGGGCGCCGAACAGGGCACCGGTATCAACCGCGCCCAGGCCACCACCCAGCCGGGCGGCCAGTGCGGCAGCCAGGCGAGCGACGTCTGCTCCGGCGAGGCCCGCCACCACGTCCGCATCACCAGCGGCGTGTTCGGGCTGGAGGCCTGCGTCATCGGCAAGGTCTACGTCGACTGCAACCACAACCATGTGCAGGACGCCGAGGAACTGGGCATCCCCGGGGTGCGCCTCTACCGCGAGGACGGCAGCTTCTTCATCACCGATGTGGAGGGCAAATACAGCGCCTGTGGCCTGGCCTCGCGCCTGGGCGTGCTGGTGGTGGATCCGAGCACCCTGCCGCGCGGCAGCCGCCTGATGGTGAGCGCCAACCGCAATGCCGGCGACGCCGCCAGCCTCTTCCTCGACCTGAAGAGCGGTGAACTGCACCGCGCCGACTTCATCGAGGGCAGCTGCTCCAACCGCGTGATGGAGCAGGTCAAGGCGCGCCGCCAGCGCGGCGAGGTGAACGCGGTGGACACCGTGCCGGCCACCGGCCCGGTGCTGAAGTTCGACAGCAAGCCGACCTTCGCCCCGCCGCGCGCCACCGACTGCGCCCGCCAGCTGGGCAGCCCGGCCGGTGACTGCGGCACGCGGCCGGCAGGGACAGCCTCGCCCGGGTCCGCGCCAGCCTCATCCCCGGTCGCACCCGCCTCCCCCACCGCCCCCGCGGCCCAGGGAGCCCAGCCATGAACCCGCGACGTCGCATGACCGACAGGACGCCCTTGTCCTCCCGCCGCCCTCCCGATCCCGCCACCATGAGCCCTGCCCGACGTCCCTTCCGCCTGAGCCTGCTCACCGGGCTGCTGCTGGGCGGCCTGGCCCAGGCGCAGACCCTGCCCGGGGCAGTGTCCGGCGGCACGGGCCCGGCGCCCGAGCAGCCCTTCCGCACCGACCAACCCGGCTTCCAGCCCCGGGTGGGCGGCTCGTCGGAACGGTCGGCCGGGCCCCAGGTGCTGGCCGATGGCCTTTATGCCGCCAACCGGGCGATCGGCCAGATCAAGGTCGAGGTGCGCAATGCCGGCGCGCCGGCCGACGGCGTGACGCCCGTGCATATCCGCGTGGAGGTGCTGGACGCCGCCGGCGTGCGCCTGGACACGCCCGTGCTGCTGACGCTGGAACATTCGGGCAGCGCCCGCCTGCTGCTGCCTGGCGCGCTGGGCGACGAGTCCAGCCCGGGCCGCAAGGACGCCGACCGCCAGGTGCCCGGCACCCAGCTGCGGGTGGAGCATGGCGAGGCCAGCTTCAGCCTCATCGCCCCCAGCCAGCCCGAGGAGGTGAGGCTGCGCGTGAGCGGCGGCGACGTGGAGGTGGCGGGCAGCATCAGCTTCGTGCCCGATCTGCGCGAGATGGTCGCTGCCGGCGTGGTGGAAGGTGTGCTGCGCCTGAGCCGCACCCGCGGCGCCAGCGCTGCGATCCTGCCCGCCGGCCTGGACGACGGCTTCGAGACCGAGCTGCGGCGCTGGAGCCGCCGCTTCGACGGCGGCAACGGCCAGGCCGAGCTGGGCGCCGCCCTCTTCCTGAAGGGCAAGATCAGCGGCGACACCCTGCTGAGCCTGGCCTACGACAGCGACAAGGACATGCGCGCCACCCAGCTGCGCGACATCAAGCCCGAGGAGTTCTACCCGGTCTACGGCGACTCGGCGGTGCGTGGCTTCGACGCCCGCAGCAGCTCCCACCTCTACGTGCGGGTGGACCGCAACCGCAGCTATGTGCTGTGGGGCGACTTCAACACCGCCGAGGGTTACGCGCCTGCAGCCGGTGGCGGCCTGGTGGCCGGCTCACGCCTGCGCCAGCTGGGCGCCTACAACCGCAACGTCACCGGCGCCCGCCTGCACAGCGAAGGCATCGACTGGACGGGCAATGTCTACGCCAGCCGCGACACCCAGCGCCTGCTGGTGGAGGAGGTGCGCGCCAATGGCACGAGCGGCCCCTTCGCCGTCGGCAACACCCAGGCGGTGGAGCTGAGCGAGCGCATCGAGCTGCTGGTGCGTGACCGCAACGACCTCAACACCGTGCTGTCGGTGACGCCGCTGCAGCGTCTCAACGACTACAGCTTCGAGCCCTTCAGCGGCCGCATCCTGCTCAATCGCCCGGTGCCCAGCATCACCAGCGAGGGCAACCCGGTCAGCCTGCGCATCAGCTACGAGATCGACCAGGGCGGTGACCCCTACTGGCTGATGGGCGCCGACGGCCAGGTCAACATCGGCCAGAACCTCACCGTGGGCGGCGTGCTGGTCAACGACCAGAACCCGGTGGCACCCTTCAAGCTGGCGAGCGTCAACACCGGCCTGCGCCTGGGCCCGCACCTCAGCCTGGCGGTCGAGGCGGCCCAGACCGAAGGGGTGCCACTGCTGCCGACCACCACGGTGGTGAGCGCCAGCACGGTGGTGACCACCTTCGGCCCGCCGACCACGGCCGTGGCCGGCCGCCTGCAACTGGACTATGACGACCCGGTGGCCGGCCGCAAGGCCAGCCTGTGGGTCAACCGGGCCGAGACCGGCTTCGCCAACCCGGCCGGCGGCGCCCTGCCCGGTGCCGAGCAGCGGGGCGCCAGCGCCAGCCTGCCGCTGGGCGAGACCCGCCCGGGCGAGCCGGCCACGCTCAGCACCCGGCTGGACGCGCGCCAGATCCACGACACCACCAACGACGCCCGACGCGAGGGCCTGAGCGGCGAGCTGATCTACCGCGTGAGCCCGGCCCTGCAGCTCAACGCCGGCCTGCGCCACATCGAGGAGAGCGGCCGCATCAGTGGCGCCACCGCCAGCCTGGGCGGCAATCCCGAGGGCGGCAGCGCCTTCGGCAACGGCCTGGGCGGGGGCTTCACGGGGGCCGGCAGCACCACCCTCATCAACAACAACAGCGCCGGCATCGGTGGCACGGTCAGCCCGGGCAGCGCACCGGGCTTGGTGCCCGACCTCTCGGCCTCCACGGCCTTTGCCGGCCTGCAGTGGAAGGCCACGCCCCGCCTCACCCTGCAGGCCCAGCATGAGGAAAGCGTGTCGGGCGACGCCGGCCGGCGCGACGAGCTGGGTGCCAGCTACCAGTTGGCTGAACGCACCCGGCTCTACCTGCGCGGCCAGAACCAGAACGGCCTGAACTCGCGCTACGGCCTGGACCCTGCTGCCAGCCAGAGCGAGATGGCCCTGGGGCTGGACAGCAGCTACCTGCCCGGCGCCAGCCTCTTCAGCGAATACCGGCTGCGCGACGCCGTGGACGGCCCGGTGGCCCAGGTGGCCACCGGCGTGCGCAATGCCTGGACGCTGTCCCCGGGCGTGGTGCTGACCACCGGCGCCGAACGGCTCAAGTTCATCTCGGGCAGCGGCCAGGAAGCCACCGCCCTGACCCTGGGCGGCGACTACACGGCCAGCGAACGCTGGAAGGCCTCGGGCCGGCTGGAATGGCGCCGGCTGGAGGCCACGCCGGTCCAGCCTGGCCAGCAGGCGCCGGGCACGCCGCCGCTGCAGGACAGCCTGCTTTCCACCCTGACGGTGGCCCGCAAGCTCGACCGCGACTGGACCCTGCTGACGCGCAACTACTACCTCGGCACCGACAACCATGGCAGCCAGCCCGATGGCTGGCAGGACCGCTGGCAGATCGGCGCGGCCTATCGACCGGTGGACAACAACCGCTTCGACGCCTTCGGCAAGCTGGAATTCAAGGCCGAGGACAACATCAACGGCGGCGGCGAATGGCGCCGGGTGCAGTTGGCCGCGGTGCAGACCAATCTGCACCCCAGCCGGCCCTGGTGGTGGTCCGGCCGGCTGGCCGGCAAACACGTGGCCGAGCAGTTCACCGCGGCCGAGGGCGGTGCCCGGGACAGCTACCGCGCCTGGCTGGCCAGCACGCGGCTGATCTACGACATCACCGAGCGGGTGGACCTGGGCCTGCTGGCCAGCGTGATGCACGGCAGCTCGCCGCTGCAGGGCTCGC
>JBJOKP010000127.1:0-6468 GCA_046046045.1 Pseudomonadota bacterium
GGAAGGCAGTGCCCCGGCCGATCCCGCGCCAGCGCTGGACGCAGGTGCCGGTGATCAGCCGGCTCCGGGCGCCGACCTGACCACCGATGCAGCCGCCGACCAGGCAGCAGCAGAAGCAGCGGCACAGGCCACCGCGGAAGCAGCGGCGCAAGCTGCCGCAGAAGCAGCGGCACAAGCTGCGGCAGAAGCGGCAGCACAAGCAGCCGCAGAGGCCGCCGCGGAAGCAGCGGCCCAAGCCGCCGCCGAGGCCCAGGCCGCTGCAGCCCAGGCCGCGGCCGCGGCCGAGGAGGCAGCCGCCCAGGCCGCAGCCGAACTGGCCAAGCTCATGGCCGGGCTGACCGTGAGCGGCACGGCGGGGGATGACGTGCTCTACGGCAATCTTGGCGGCGACACGCTGGACGGCGGCCTGGGTGCCGACATGATGTTCGGCGGTGCCGGCGACGACATCTACATGGTCGACGACAGGAAGGACGTCGTGGTCGAAGCCGCCGGTGAAGGCGTCGACACGATCTACTCAAGCGCCGACCACACCCTGGCGGCCCATGCCGAGCTGCTCTACCTGACGGGAACGGGCAGCGCCAATGGCTTCGGCAACGGACTCGACAACCTGCTGGTCGGCAATTCGGGCAAGAACGTGCTCAACGGCGGCCAGGGCCATGACACCCTGCAGGGCGGCGGAGGCATCGACCAGCTGATCGGCGGCGGGGGCAGCGACCTCTTCGTCTTCGACGCCGTGAGTGACAGCGACCTGGGCAAGAAGCACGATGTGATCACCGACTTCGGTTCGGACGACTTCATCGACCTCTCGGGCATCGACGCCAACAGCAGCACGGCGGGCGATGACGCCTTCAGCTACATCGGCACCTCCGACTTCTCCAAGGTCGCCGGCCAGCTGCACTTCGATCCCGTCACCGGCAACCTGAGCGGGGACGTGAACGGTGATGGCCAGGCGGATTTCGAGATCAACCTGGCCGGCGTGAACGCGGCCCCCAGCGCCAGCAGCTTCTACCTCTGACGCCAGGCCAGCGTCCCCGGGTGTGGTCTCCCACCCGGGGCCGATCAGGCGACACGTCGCCCACAGGCACAGGTGCAGGCGCAGGTGCGGACGCTGTGCCTGTCGACGCACCGCACGTGCCAGGCGCCAGGCGTCGGCCAGGCCGGAGCTGCCAGGGCAACGCAGGCCGCCCGGGCCACTGGGCGAGTGGGCCGCTCAGCGCTCCCGACCAGCGCGGTTCAGCGCCTCCATGACGGGCTCGACCAGGTAGCGCAGGGGCGTGCGCACCTCGCCCTGCAGGTAGATCTCGGCCGGCATGCCGGCCTGAAGTCGCACCGGCCCATCACCACCGTCACTCGATGCGGCCGAGCTCGTCAGCAGCGCCTGCTGCCTGGCGTCCACCTCCACCTGCACGGTGTAGTAGCTGGCATTGCTGTCGCGATCCACCACGCGATCGGCAGAAACATAGCTGACCCGCCCGGCCACCAGCGGCGTGGTGCGGTACCGATAGCTCGTGAAACGCAGCTCGGCCTGCTGGTTCAGGTGCACGCGATTGACGTCCTCTGTCCGGATGCGGGTCTCCACCAACAAGCGCGGATCAGCCGGCACGACGTCGGCAATCACCTCCCGGGGTGCAAGCACCACGCCGGGCGAGGTGACTTTGAGGCCCATGACCTCGCCGTCCACGGGTGCAACGATGACCTGGCGCTGCGCCTGGTCGGTGGCCTTGCGCAACTCCTGCTCCACATCGTTGACCCGTACCTGAGCCAGCTTGAGCTGGTCGCTGGCCTGCTGTCGATATTCGCTTTCCAGGCCGCGCAGCTTGAGGTTGATGTCGACCACGCGCTGCTCTGCCCGCACCAGCTCACCGCGGCGCTCCTCGAGCTTCACGCCGTAGTCGGCCACGGTGGCCTGCAGCTGCAGCACCCGGGTGGCGGCAATGTAGCCCTCCTGCACCAGCGAGCGGTTGGTTTCCAGCTCGAGGCGCTGGGCCTTGATCGACTCCTGGGCCCGGTCGATCTGCAGCCGCAGCGAACTCATCTCCTGCATCACCTTGTCGCGCTGCTGCTGCAGCAGATCGACCTGGGTGCGCAGGCTGCTGCGACGGGCCGCGAAGAGTGCCTGCTCCTTGCGAATCTGCTCGGCCAGGCTGAGGTCCTGGCCGGCAACATCGATGACATCCGGACTCCAGCTGATGCTGGCCGCCATGGCCTGCTCGGCCTCCAGGCGTGCGACTCCGGCACGTTCGGCCATCAGCTTGAGCATGAGGCGCTGGTGGTCGGCCGCCACGCTCACATCACCCAGCTCCAGCATGGGCTGGCCCTGCTTGACCTTCTGGCCATCGCGGACATGCACCACGCGCACCGTGCCGCCTTCGGCGTGCTGCACCGTCCTGCGGTTCAGGTCCACCTTGACATAGCCCTGGGTCACCACGGCCGAGCTGAGCGGCGCCCAGGTCAACCAGGCAACGGCCGGCAGCACGCCCAGTCCCAGCACCAGGCCACCGCGCCGCACGAGGCTGCGGGCATCCCGGAGATGGCGGTTGACCAGGGGATTGGGCGCCTCGTCCAGCACCGCGGTGCTGGGGGCAAAGCTGCTGGGCGGGCCCATGGTGACGGCATGGTTGGCCGCCACCGTCACGGCCTGGGAGCCTCCGAAGAAGGGGCCGACCGGATCGGGCTTCATGCCTCACCTCCCAGGGGGAGGTCGACGTGGGTGCTGCTCGCGGCCGCCGCGTCCTTGCGTCCGGCAACAGGCAGGCGGGTGACGGAAGCCACCAGCGGTGCGATTGCAGGCGATGAGTGTGCGGCCTGGCCACCCTCGGGCAAGGGCATGGCGGCAGGGCGACCTGCCCCCAGCTTGACGACCGCACTGGGAGGCCGGCTGCCTGACTCCGGGTGACCGCTGGGCGACAGTTCTCCCCAGTGGCTGGACTTGCGCAGCGGTGGAATCAGGGGCAGGTCCTCGGGCCGCAGGCGGGCCAGCGCGGCTCGCGACTCGGCGGCCGGTGGCTCGCCCACAGCTTCAGCCAGAGTGATGGGCGTGATGCCAGCCTCGCGCTGGGCATCGGCCTGAGCGGCGGCTCGGCGGAACTCGGGAGAGGCCGAAAAGACTGCCGGTCGCGTTTCTTCGTCCCGGACCACCGGCCGGGCTGCCGGGCGAGTGGCTGTGGCCGCGCCCGGAGCGGGCAGGTTCTGGATCGGCGGATTCTTCAAGGGATGGGCCGCCCGTGGCACGGCCGGGCGAGACGGTGTCGCCGCCCCGCTGGGCAGGGCACTGGCCAGATCCAGGTTCAGGTCAAGGTTCACATCGATGCCAGCGGGCAGACCGGCGGCGGCCGGCGCTGCATCTCGTGCTGGGGCACTCGGCCTGGGGGCCACGGGTGCGGCTGCAGGCGTGGCCGCCACGGTTTCACCTGCCGACGGCCGCGCTGCGGCAGGCGGACGTGGCGCTGCAACGGCGGCAGGAGCAGGAGCGGCTGCAGGGAAAACCTCGCGCACCACCGGCGTCGCCCCTGGCGCCATGGTGACGTTGCGACTGCCATCGATCGGTGCGACATCCAGCGCAGCCGGCCGGCTGGGCCGGACAGGCGAGGGTCTGGGCGGACTGGCCGGCACCTGAGCTGGCGCGGCGGCGGCCTGCGGCGCGAGCGCCGCGGGCCGGCTGGCCGGGCCGCCAGGCGACATGGGACTCGGGGAGGGGCCTGCGGTGGACGGATTCCTGGACGCCGGGCTCACGGCAGGCGTTCCAGGAGGCGATGTCCCTGCGGCATCGGTGGCACGCGGCGGGGCAGCGGTGACCCTCGCGGTGCTGCGGCCTGCCGGCGGCTGGGCCGGCGATGCCGCAACACCCCGCACGCCCGCCATCGCCGGAGCAGTGGCAGACGGGCCGGCCACCAGCGGAGCCGGGCGACTGGCGGCGCCGGCACGCGCGGCCGGTTCGTCGCGCACGGCGATCGGCCGCGGCGCCGGACCCTGACCCGCGCGCTGACGGAGGAACTGGTCGACCTGGGACGGGCTGCCGAAGACGGTGGCCCGGCCCTCCTCGATCACCAGCATCTTGTCGGCATGGGCAATCACGTCGTGGCGGTGGGTGACCATGATGACGGTGGCCCGCCCCTTCAGATGCCCCAGCGCCTTGGCCAGGGCTTCGTTGCCCTTGGCATCGAGGTTGGCATTGGGTTCGTCCAGCACGATGAGGCGGGGCTCGCCGTACACGGCGCGGGCCAGGCCGATGCGCTGGCGCTGCCCGGGCGAGAGCAGGGCGCCATGTGGGTCGATCCGGGTGTCATAGCCCTGCGCCAGGCCAAGGATGAGTTCATGCACGCCGGCCAGTTGGGCCGCGGCCACCACTCGCTGCGGTTCCACGTCGCCCAGGCGGGCGATGTTCTCCGCCACCGTGCCAGCGAAGAGTTCGACGTCCTGGGGCAGGTAGCCGATGTGCTGGCCCAGCTGGTCGCGCGACCATTTGGAGACATCGACGCCATCCAGCCGCACCGAGCCGGTGCTGGGTTGCCACACGCCGATGAGCAGGCGGATCAGCGTGCTCTTGCCCGCGCCGCTCGGGCCGATGATGGCCAGCGCCTCGCCTGCATGCAGGGCCAGGCCCACATTGCTGAGCAGCAGCTTGTCGCCCACCCGGTAGGACAGGTTCTGGGCCAGCAGGACACCGTTGGGCCGCGGCAATTCCATGGGTGGCGCCTGGTGGGCGCGGTCGGCCAGCATGGGCTCCAGGCGGCGCCAGGCCAGCAGCCCCTCGGAAATGACGCGCCAGCTCCCGACGATCTGCTCCACGGGCGCCAGGGCCCGGCCCAGCAGCATGGTCGAGGCCACCAGCACGCCCGGCGTGGATTCGGCCTTGATCACCAGGTAGGCGCCGGCCGCCTGCAACAGCACCTGCACCAGCTGGCGCAGCACCTTGGTGAGCGTGGACATGCCCACCGTGAGCCGGGCCGTCGGCCCCTGCTGGGTGGCGACCTTGGCTGAGAGCTCCTGCCAGCGGTGGATCAACGCCGGCCCCATGCCCATGGCCTCGGCCGCCTCGGCGTTCTGCATGGCCAGGTCGAGGTAACGCTGGGCCTCACCGGCATCGCGCTGCAGGCTCTCGATGGGCTTGCGCGTGAGGTGGTGGTTCAGCAGGGCCAGTCCGAGCAGCAGGGCGGCGCTGGCCGTGGCCAGCACGCCGAGCAGCGGATGAGCCAGCCAGATGACCACCAGGAAAACCAGGGCCCAAGGGGCATCGAGCAGGGCCAGCAGGCCCTGGGCGGAAAACAGGGCGCGCAGCCGACCGACATCGCGCAGACCTTCCATCGGCACCGGCCCCTGTCGGCGGGCAGCCTGGGCCAGGGTGATGCGGGCGATCTCCGGCGAGAGCGCATCGTTGACGATGCTGCCCATCACCCCCTGCAGGCGGCCGCGCAGATATTCGAGCCCGCCCACCAGCACCATGGCCACGGTGAGGCCAAGCAGCAGCACCAGCAGGGTCTCGCGACTCTGGCTGGAAAGAACACGGTCGAACACCTGCAGACTGAACAAGGCAGGCGCGAGCCACAACAGGTTGATGACCAGCGAGAAGCCCAGCACTGGCCAGACCAGGCTTCTGATCGGGAGACGCATCGGGCCATGATATCGGCCAAACTTGCCTGCCCTGCCCGCGGGCAGCCTCAGGCGGGGCGCTAAGTCGGTACGCCACAACGCCCGGGCCGTTCCCGGCGCCGCCGAGCATCCGTCCGGACCGGCCCGCGACCCCGCTCAGGGCGCCGCGGCCGGCGCAGGCGACTGCCTCAGCACCCGCTGCGGATAGGGGATCTCCACGCCCAGCCGCTGCAACTCGGCCAGGACAGCCAGATTGACCTCGGAGCGCACGCCGCCGGCCAGTTCCGGATCCGCCACCCAGAAGCCGATCCGCAGGTCCAGTCCATCAGCGCCGAACTCATTGAGCAGGACACCCGGCGCCGGTTCGGCCAGCACCTTGGGCACCTGGGCCACCGCCGCGGCCAGCGCCGCCATCACCTGGGGCAGATCGCAGTCGTAGCTCACGGTCACGCTGGTGCTGCTGGCCAGGCGGCGATCGGCCAGCGAGAGGTTCTCCACCCGCTGGGTGATGAGGGTCTCGTTGGGCACGATGGATTCGCGCCCGCTCAGGGCCCGCACCACGGTGTAGCGGGTGGTGATGTCGGTGATGCGGCCCTCGAAGCCGTCCACCCGCACCACGTCGCCGATGCGCAGCGAGCGTTCGGCGAGGATGACGAAGCCGCTCACATAGTTGGCCGCCAGCTTCTGCAGGCCAAAGCCGATGCCCACGCCCAGGGCCCCACCGATGACACCCAGGGCGGTGAGATCGATGCCCACGGCCGAGAGCGCCAGCAGCAGGCCGACGAAGAGCAGCAGGGCCCGCACGAGGTTGGCGGCAATCTTGCGCAGGGAGAGATCGGCACCATCGCCCGACCCGCTGCCGGCGTCCTGCCCGGCCAG
>JBJOKP010000128.1:0-6440 GCA_046046045.1 Pseudomonadota bacterium
TGTGGCCATCGTCGGCCCGGCGCGCGCCCGAGCAGGCCAGGGCCCGGCCGCCGTGCACCGGCACGAAGTGCATGTCGGGCGGCACCTCCATCGAGGCGGCGCCCACCTCGTCGAAGGTCGTGCCCTGGTAGTGCTCGCCGGTCACCTGGCGCTTCGCGTGCAGGGCCATGGTGTGGTAGTTGTCGGCGGCGTTGTCCTGCACCTGCAGCCAGTTGCAGTGCTGGAAATTGCTGTAGGGCACCAGCTCGTCGCCCTCGATGACGGTGAAGTTGCCCTCCCACTCGGGGAAGGGCGGCTCGTCTTCCGGCGGGCCCATGTAGGCGAAGACCAGGCCGTGGCGCTCGAAGGCCTTGTAGGCGCCCTGGCGGATGGAGCAGCGGTAGCGTTCGCCCTCATCCTCCTCGCCCTGCGGAAAGGGCACGCGCAAGCAGCTGCCGTCGACGTCGAACTGCATGCCGTGGTAGCAGCAGGAAATGCCGTGCTGCTCGATCTTGCCGTATTCCAGCGAGGCGCCGCGGTGCACGCAGTGCGCGTGCAGCACGCCGATGCGGCCGCTGCCGTCGCGGAAGGCCACCAGTTCCTCGCCCAGGATCTTGAGGTAGCGCGGCGTGTCGGTCAGCTCCAGCGACATGCACACCGGCTGCCAGAAGCGGCGCATGTATTCGCCCGTCGGCGTGCCCGGCCCCACCTCGGTCAGCTCGGGGTCGTGGCCAGGCACACGGTTGCTGTAGTAGCCGCCGAAGGGCACGAGGCGCTTTTCGGCGGGCGGGGCTTTCGGGTCGCGGACGTTCATCGTGGAGCTTTCCTGGGGAGACGGCGCGGACGTTGCAACGGAGTGGCGGCGCCGGATCACTGGTTTCTGTATTCTGTATCCAATGACCTTGAGCTTGACCGCGGTTAACCCTGAGCCCGGCAGGCCGATGTGCTGGCAGCCACCGCGATCCGTCTGGGCTTGCTTCTCTTCGATATTTCTATAAACTTAGAATCATGGATGAGAACCAAGCCGTCATCGCCCTCGCTGCCCTGGCCCAGGCCCAGCGGCTGCGGGTGTTCCGCGCCCTGGTCGTGGCCGGCCCTGATGGGCTGACCCCGGGCGAACTCTCGGCGGCCCTGGAGATCCCGGGCTCGACCCTGTCGTTCCATCTCAAGGAGCTGATGCGGGCCGAGCTGGTGGATGTGGAGCGCGAAGGCCGCAGCCTGCGCTACCGCCCGCGCTTCGATCAGATGAACGGCCTGCTGGCCTACCTCACCGACCACTGCTGCCAGGGCCAGCCCTGCCTGAGCGCCACCGCTCACGGGTGCAGCACCTGCTGAGGCCATCACCGCCGCCCCGTCCTTCCATGCCCTCCCCCGCCCTGACCTGCCTTGACCTGCCTTGACCTGCCCTGAAGGAGACCTGTCCCATGAAACGCTTCCATGTCCATCTGCATGTCGACGATCTGGCGGCCAGCATCCGCTTCTATTCGCGCCTGTTTGCCGCCGAGCCCAGCCGGGTCGAGGCCGACTACGCCAAGTGGATGCTTGAGGACCCGCGCCTGAACTTCGCCATCTCCACCCGCGGCAGTGCCCCAGGCATCGACCACCTGGGCTTCCAGACCGACGACGCCGAGGAACTCGCCGGCCTGAAGGCCCGTGCCGAAGCCGCCGACATGACCCTGCTGGACGAAGGCCAGACCACCTGCTGCTATGCCCGCAGCGAGAAACACTGGGTCACCGACCCACAGGGCATCGCCTGGGAGCATTTCCACACCCTGGGCGACATCCCGGTGTTCAGTGAGCAGCATGGCGCCGCGGCGGCACCGGCTCAGGCCTCGGCCTGCTGCGCTCCGGCAAGCGTCGCCGCCCCCGTGCGTGGCAAGCCACTGGCCATTGCGGTCAAGTCTGCCGGTGGCAGCAGTTGCTGCTGAAGGACGATGCCAGCATGACCCTTCACGTCCTCATCCTCTGCACCCACAACTCGGCGCGCAGCGTGCTCGCCGAAGGCATGCTCAATCATCTGGCCACCCGTCTGGGCAAGGATGTGCAGGCCCATAGCGCCGGCAGCGCGCCCAGTGGCCGCATCAACCCGCTGGCCCTGGCCGCCCTGGCCGCGGCCGGCATCAGCACCACGGGCTATCACAGCAAGAGCTGGGACCGCTACACCACGCCGGAGGCCCCGCCGCTGTCCATCGTCATCACGGTGTGCGACAGCGCCGCGGCCGAGACCTGCCCGGTCTTCTTCGGCAGCGCCGGCCAGGCGCCCGTGAAGGTGCACTGGGGCTACCCCGACCCGTCGAACGCCGAGGGCGGCGAGGCTGGCCGCCAGCGTGCCTTCGAGCTCACCCGCCAGGCCCTGGGCTACCGCATGCTGCAGCTGCTGGCCCTGCCGCTGGATCACATGGACCGGCCCGCCCTGCAGGCGGCCCTGGCCGAGATCGGCCGGAGCTGAGCCATGAATCTGTTCGAGCGTTATCTCAGCCTCTGGGTGGCCCTGTGCATCGTGGCCGGCATCTTCCTGGGGCAGTGGCTGCCCGGGCCAGTGCAGGCCATCGGCCGCATGGAGATCGCCCAGGTCAACCTGCCCGTGGGCGCGCTGATCTGGGTGATGGTCATCCCCATGCTGCTGAGGGTGGACTTCGGCGCCCTGCACCAGGTTGGCCAGCACTGGCGCGGCATCGCCGTCACCCTCTTCGTCAACTGGGCGGTCAAGCCGTTTTCCATGGCCCTGCTGGGCTGGCTCTTCGTGCGCCAGCTCTTTGCCCCCTGGCTGCCCGCCGCGCAGCTGGACAGCTATGTGGCCGGCCTCATCCTGCTGGCGGCCGCGCCCTGCACCGCCATGGTCTTCGTCTGGAGCCGGCTGACCAATGGCCACCCGCTCTTCACCCTCAGCCAAGTGGCGCTGAACGACGCCATCATGGTGGTCGCCTTCGCCCCCATCGTCGCCCTGCTGCTGGGCCTCTCGGCCATCACCGTGCCCTGGGACACCCTGCTGATCTCGGTGGGGCTCTACATCGTGGTGCCGGTGCTGATCGCCCAGGCCGGGCGGAAGTGGCTGCTGGCACGTGGCCCGGCGGCGCTGGAGGCCGCCCTGGTCCGCATCGGCCCCTGGTCCATCGCTGCCCTGCTGGCCACCCTGGTGCTGCTCTTCGCCTTCCAGGGCCAGGCCATCCTGACGCAGCCGCTGGTGATCGCCATGCTGGCCGTGCCCATCCTGATCCAGGTGCTCTTCAACGCCGGCCTGGCCTACGGGCTGAACCGGCGCCTGGGCGTGTCCCATGCCGTGGCCTGCCCCTCGGCCCTGATTGGGGCGAGCAACTTCTTCGAGCTGGCGGTGGCGGCGGCCATCAGCCTCTTCGGCTTCGAGTCCGGCGCGGCCCTGGCCACGGTGGTGGGCGTGCTGATCGAGGTGCCGGTGATGCTGCTGGTGGTGAACGTGGTCAAGCGCAGCCAGGCCTGGTACGAGGCCGGGGCGCGGCGCGCGCCGGCCGGCGGCTGAGACCGCTCGAACTCGACCCTCTGCGTCAGCAGCGTGCGCCAGCTCAGCGGAAATCCCGGCTGGGCGGGGCCAGGGTGCCCAGCAGGGGCGTGAGGTCCTGCAGATGGCCGGCGATGAGGTTGCGCACGCCGCCCTCGGCCTCGGGCGTACGCTGCCAGCGGCCCTTCACGGCCAGCAGGCGGGCGCGCAGCAGGGGTGTGCGCTGGCGTTCCTTCACCTGCGGCCAGACGATGACCTGCACGCTGCCGGTCTCGTCCTCCAGCGAGACGAACATGGTGCCCTTGGCCGTCTCGGGCTGCTGGCGCACGGTGACGATGCCGCAGGCCCGCACATGGCGGCCATCGGGCAGGTCGTGCAGCTCGGCCGCGGTCAGCCAGCCCTGGGCCGCCAGCTGCGGACGCAGGATGGCCAGGGGATGGCGGCGCAGGCTGAGGCCGGTGGCGGCGTAGTCCCACACCACCTCCTCGCCCTCGGGTGCCTCGGGCAGGTCGAGGAAGTCCTCGTCCACCGGGGCGTGCTGCAGCAGGGCGGGCGGGCGGCGCAGGGCCGTGGCCTCCCAGACCTGCTGGCGGCGGTGGCCGGAGAGGCTCAGTAGGGCGTCAGCGCTGGCCAGCTGGCCCATGTCCTGCCGGTCCAGGCCGGCGCGCAGGGCCAGGTCTTCTGAACCATTGAAGGGCCAGTCGCGCCGCGCCGCCACGATGCGCCGCCCGGCTTCGGCCGTGAGGCCGGCCACCAGGCGCAGGCCCAGGCGCACGGCCGGCATCGTCATCGTCCCGCCGGTCTCGCTGCGGCCCCTGGCCGGGGCCTCCAGCGTGCAGTCCCAGGCGCTGTGCATCACGTCCACCGGGCGCACCACCACGCCGTGGCGGCGGGCGTCCTGCACCAGCTGGCTGGGGCTGTAGAAGCCCAGGGGCTGGCTGTTGATCATGGCGGCCAGGAACTCGGCCGGGTGATGGCACTTGAGCCAGCAGCTGGCATAGACCAGCAGGGCGAAGCTGGCGGCATGGCTTTCGGGAAAGCCGTATTCCGCAAAACCCTTGATCTGCTCGAAGATGGCCTGGGCGAAGCCCAGCTCGTAGCCACGCTCGACCATGCCGTGCACGATGCGGTCGTGGTATTTCTCCAGCCCGCCCTTGCGCTTCCAGGCCGCCATGGCGCGGCGCAGGCCGTCGGCCTCGCCCGGGGTGAAGCCGGCGGCCAGGATGGCGATCTGCATCACCTGCTCCTGGAAGATGGGCACGCCCAGGGTGCGGCCCAGGGCCTCCTCCAGCGCCGCGCTGGGGTAGTCCACCGGCGCCTTGCCCATGCGCCGGTTGAGGTAGGGGTGGACCATGCCGCCCTGGATGGGCCCGGGCCGCACGATGGCCACCTCGATCACCAGGTCGTAGAACACGCGCGGGCGCAGGCGCGGCAGCATGCTCATCTGCGCCCGGCTCTCGATCTGGAACACGCCCACGGTGTCGGCACGGCAGACCATGTCGTAGGTGGCCGTGTCCTCAGGCGGGATGTCGTGCAGGCCGAAGGCCTGGCCCTTGCTGGCGGCCACCAGGTCCAGGGCCTTGCGGATGGCGGTGAGCATGCCCAGGGCCAGCACGTCCACCTTGAGCAGGCCCAGGGCGTCGATGTCGTCCTTGTCCCACTGGATGACGGTGCGCTCGGGCATGGCGGCGTTTTCGATGGGCACGATCTGCGACAGCGGCCCCTCGGTGAGCACGAAGCCGCCCGGGTGCTGCGAGAGATGGCGCGGAAAGCCGATGAGCTGGCGGGTCAGCGTGATGAGCTGGCGCACCGCCAGGTCGTCCTCGTGATACCCCAGCTCCAGCAGGCGTTCGGTGCGGATGCGCCGCCCGTCCCACCAGGTGTGGCCCTTGGCCACGGCGTCGATCACCTCGGGCGCAAAGCCCAGCGCACGGCCCACGTCGCGCAGGGCCGACTTGGGCCGGTAGGTGATGGCCACGGCGGTGAGCGCCGCACGTTCGCGGCCGTATTTGGCGTAGAGGTACTGGATCACCTCCTCGCGGCGCTCATGCTCGAAGTCCACGTCGATGTCGGGCGGCTCGTTGCGCTCGCGGCTGATGAAGCGCTCGAACAGCACGGCCATGCGCGCCGGATCCACCTCGGTCACGCCCAGGCAGTAGCAGACCACCGAGTTGGCCGCCGAGCCGCGGCCCTGGCACAGGATGTGGCGCGAACGGGCAAAGGCCACCACGTCCTGCACGGTGAGGAAGTAGTGCTCGTAGCCCAGCTCGGTGATGAGGCCGAGCTCATGCTCGATCTGCAGCTCCACCTTGGCCGGCACGCCGCCGGGCCAGCGCCGGCCCGCGCCTTCATAGGTGAGGCGGCGCAGATGGCTGGCCGGGGTCTCGCCCGCGGGCACCACCTCGGCCGGGTAGCGGTAGCGCAGCTCGTCCAGGCTGAAGCGGCAGCGCGCCGCCACCACCAGCGTCTCGGCCAGCAGGTCGGGCGGATAGGTCTGGGCCAGGCGCAGCCGGGTGCGCAGATGGCGCTCGGCATTGAGCTGCAGGGCCGTGCCGCAGGCCGTCAGCGGCCGGGCGAGGCGGGTGGCGGTGAGCACGTCCTGCAGCGCCTTGCGCGAGCGCACATGCATGTGCACATCGCCCAGCGCCACCAGCGGGATGGCCGAGAGGGCGCTGGCCTCGCGCAGCTTGTGCAGCCAGATCTCGTCGTCGATCTGGCGCAGCAGTTCCACCCCCAGCCAGCAGCGCCCGAGGTAGTGGCGCAGCAGCCAGCGCGCCAGGGCCGTGAGGCCGGGGATGTCCGCCCCCCGCACCGGCGCGGCGATCACCACGCAGCCGGCCAGCACGCTGCTGGCGTCGGGGTCGCTGCCCAGTTCAGCCGCCGCCCCACCATCCTCCAGATCAGCCCGGCGCAGCAGATAACTGCCCTTGGGCGCACGCCGCCGCAGCCGGGTGATGAGCTGGCAGAGCCGGCCATAGGCCGCCAG